>NZ_JBPQTX010000181.1:0-14145 GCF_051386555.1 Streptomyces sp. URMC 126 | reverse complement strand
GCCCGGGCCACCCGCTCGGGGTCGGGGTGGCTGGCGTCCTCGACCACCGTGCGCAGCACGCCGTGGAACCAGTGGCGGTGCGCGGCGACGCGGACGCGGACCGCGTGGGACGGGTCGGGGTACTCCGCGGCGGCGTTGAGGAAGCCGCAGCCCCGGAAGCCCGGCCGGCAGAGGCTGTCGGCGATCATGTCCATGATGGCGAACAGGGCGTCGCGGCCCCGGTGGGCGGCGAGGACGGCCGCCACGGCGTCCTCCACCCGCGCCCCCCGGGCCGCCAGGTAGGCGTCGACCAGCCCGTCCTTGCCGGCGAAGTGACGGTAGAACGTGGCCCGGGTGACCCCGGCCTCCGTCACCAGGCGTTCCACGCCCACGGCTTGGATGCCCTCCGCGTAGAAAAGCCGTCCGGCGGTGTCGAGGAGGCGTTGCCTGGGGTGGGTTCTCTCGGTGGTTCCCGTGGTCATGGGCACAGCGTAGGCAGGGCGGGGCCCGGCCGGTGCGGTCAGGGGCGGGTGGCGGCGGGCCCGTGGCCGTACGGGGTGACGAGAGGCTTCGTCGCGTCCACCACGTAGGTCGACAGCATCATCGTGGTCACCCTGCCGACGTTGCGGGCGTTGTGGATCGCGCCGGACGGGATGAAGAAAGGGTCGCCGGTGCGCAGCCGGAGGCCGGGGCCGTCGTCGAACAGCATCAGGACGTCGCCGCGGACGATGTACCCGACCTCGACGCCGGGATGGCTGTGCCGGCCGGATTCCCCGCCGCGGGGGATCCGCACCAGGGTCTGGACGGTGTCCCAGCCCTCGGCGGGGGAGGGGTGGCGCTGGAGCAGGGTGCGGGTGACGCCGGCGGTCGGGTCCACGGGGGCGTCCGGGCCGGTGGCGCCCTCCGGCCGGGCGGCTCTTCGCGGCTTCGAGGGGTTGTCCGGCGGCTTCGAGAGGTTGTCCGGACTCGGGGCCGCCGCTGCCGTTCCGGCCAGGGCGGCCGCCCCGAAGGCGCCGGCGGTGGCCGCGCCCGCGTGGCGGATCAGAGTGCGTCGGTCGATCATCGGCGTGCTCCGTTCGGAAGGTCTCCAGGGGGAATGAGGTCTCCAGGCAGAATGACCGTTCTTTCTGCCTTGGCAGCGTGTCCTGCCGGCGCGTCGGAGCGCAAGGGGGAGCGTGTGGTGTGTCCGGATATCGCCGATGGCTCAAACCCCGCTGTACTGGCACGACTTGGCTCGCGTCACCTGTTTGACCGGTGACGCGGGGCTGTGTCACAGTCGTCTGGCACGGCCCCGGCGGCCACCGGACCGGTGGGTGCGTGCGGGATCACCGCGCGGCACGGGCCGGTCGCGGGCGGGCACTTCGAGACGCACGGAGGGCTTCACATGATCGACCGGCGGATGTTCGGCAAGGCGCTCGGCGTGGGGGCCGGCGGCGGGGCCGCCATGGCCCTGACGGGGGTGCCCGGGGGCCCGGTGCCCGCTCCGGCCGCGGCGGCGGAGCGCCCCGGCCCGGCCGGCCGCCACCGGCACGGCGCGTTCCCCCCGCTCAAGAAGGTCAGGGCGGGACTGCTGGAGATCGGCTACGCCGAACTGGGGCCGGTGCACGGGCCGCCGGTCGTCTGCCTGCACGGCTGGCCGTACGACATCCACAGCTTCGTCGAGGTCGCGCCCCTCCTGGCGGCGGAGGGCTACCGGGTGATCGTCCCTTACCTGCGCGGCCACGGCACCACGCGCTTCGTCTCCGGCCGCACCTTCCGCAACGGGCAGCAGTCCGCCCTCGCCCTCGACACCGTCGCCCTGCTGGACGCCCTGGGGCTGGAGAAGGCGGTGCTCGCCGGGTTCGACTGGGGCGCCCGGAGCGCCGCCGTCGTCGCGGCGCTGTGGCCCGAGCGGTGCAAGGCCCTGGTGTCGGTGGGCGGTTACCTCGTCGTCGACCTGGAGGCCAACCTCCAACCGCTGCCGCCGGCGACCGAACACGCCTGGTGGTACCAGTACTACTTCGCCACCGAACGGGGCCGGGCCGCCATGGAGCGGAAGGACCTGCGGCACGACCTGACCCGGCTGGTCTGGGAGACCGTCTCCCCGACCTGGGACTTCGACGACGCCACCTTCGAGCGCACCGCCGCCGCCTTCGAGAACCCGGACTACGCCGCCATCGTCATCCACAACTACCGCTGGCGGCTGAGCCTCGCCGAAGGGGAGCGGCGCTACGAGCCGTACGAGAAGCGGCTCGCCGCCCGGCCGTTCGTCACCGTGCCGACGGTGACGCTCGACGGCGAGCGCGACCCGTTCACGGCTCCGGGCGACGGTTCCCGGTACCGCGACCGGTTCACCGGCCCGTACGACCACCGCACGCTGCGGGGCATCGGCCACAACCTGCCCCAGGAGGCGCCCGAGGCGTTCGCCCGGGCCGTCCTCGACGCCGACCGCCTCTGACGGCGTGCCGGGACGGCGCGGCGAAGACGCCGGCGGCGGAGCGCCGGGCGCGGACCGCGTCGCGGCGGGACGCGGACGACACGACGGAAGGAGCGGTCACATGACGACACGTCACCCCTACCCGCAGGACGGTGACTCGGCGGCGCGTCACGCGCGCTTCGGCGCGCTGCCCCGGCGGATCGCCTACGAGGAGATGGTCGAGGAGAAGCCGGCCTCGCCCGGGACCCCGGAATACGGCTCCGGCGACGCCGAGCCGAGGGCCCATCTCGCCTGCCTCGCCTGGGACCTGGCGCTGTGAGCCGAGCCCCCTCCGTCCCGCGGCGGAGGGGGCTCCGGCGCTCGCACCCGGCCTGTTAAAGTGAGAACGTCAGCGATCTTTCGTGAAGGAGACCGGACATGGTGGTGGACGACGACGTCTCCGGGTGATACCCGGATCCGATCGACCACCGGCAGGGGCGCCTCGGGCGGTACCGCCGGCGTGGTCGGTTCGCCGTCCCTTCTTTCCCGTCCCGGGCTTTCCCGCCCCGGGCGCGGCGCTCTCCGCACACCGTCCCTGCCACCCCGTGCCATGCCGTCCGGCGGCACGGCACGGCCGGCGCGCGACGGTTCCCCGGGGAGGGCCCCGCCCGCTGTTCCTCACGAGGTCTTCCCATGTTCGACGTCTCCGTCATCTGCTCGCGCCTGTCCTTCTCCTGGCCCGACGACACCCCGGTCTTCCGTGACCTGTCCTTCACCGTCGGCCCGGGCCGTACGGGCCTCGTGGCCCCCAACGGCTCCGGCAAGTCCACCCTGTTGAAGCTCATCGCCGGCGAACTCCGCCCCACGTCCGGGACGGTGGCCACGCACGGCACCGTCGGCTACCTCCCGCAGACCCTCCCCCTGACCGGTCAGCCGACGGTCGCCGAGATCCTGGGCGTCGACGCGGTGATCCGCGCCATCGACGCCGTCGAGTCCGGCGACGTCGACGAGAAGCACTTCACGACCATCGGCGACGACTGGGACGTCGAGGAACGCACCCGCGCCCAGCTCGACCGGCTCGGCCTCGGCCGGCTCGCCCTCGACCGGACCCTGGGCACGCTCAGCGGCGGCCAGATCGTCAGCCTCGGCCTGGCGGCCCAGCTCCTCAAACGCCCCGACGTGCTGCTGCTGGACGAACCGACCAACAACCTCGACCTCGAAGCCCGCCACAAGCTCTACGACGTGCTCTCCGACTGGAACGGCACCCTGCTGCTCGTCAGCCACGACCGGGCCCTGCTGGACCGCATGGAGCGCATCGCCGAACTCGACCGCGGCGAACTGCGCCTCCATGGCGGCAATTTCACCCAGTACGAGCAGGCGGTGGAGGCCGAGCGGGAGGTCGCGGAGAAGAACGTCCGCAACGCGGAGCAGGAGCTGAAGCGGGAGAAGCGCGAGATGCAGCAGGCCCGCGAACGGGCCGAGCGCCGCGCGAGCAACGCCGCCCGCAACCTCAAGAACGCCGGCCTGCCGCGCATCTTCGCCGGGAACATGAAGCGCGGCGCCCAGGAATCCGCCGGCCGGGCCGGCCAGACGCACGCCACCCGCGTCCAGGACGCACAGGCCCGGCTCGACGAGGCGGGCCGCGCCGTCCGGGACGAGCAGCGGCTCGTCCTCGAACTGCCCGACACCGACGTCCCCGCCGGACGCACCCTCGTCCTGGCCGAGCGGCTGCGGGTCCGGCACGGGGGCCGCGAGCTGTTCACGGGGGATGGCGTCGGCCTCACCGTCCGGGGGCCCGAGCGCATCGCCCTGACCGGGCCCAACGGCGCGGGCAAGACCACGCTGCTGCGGCTGATCTCCGGCGACCTGGCCCCGGAGAGCGGGACCGTCCGGCGGGCCGACGGGCGGATCGCCTCCCTGTCGCAGCGCCTCGACCTCCTCGACCCGGCCCGGACGGTGGCGGAGAACTTCGCGGAGTACGCCCCGCACCGGACGGAGGCGGAGCGGATGAACCTGCTCGCGCGGTTCCTGTTCCGCGGCGCCCGGGCCCACCTGCCCGTCGGCGTCCTCTCCGGCGGCGAACTCCTGCGCGCCACGCTCGCCTGCGTCCTGTGCGCGGAACCGGCGCCGCAGCTCCTGCTGCTCGACGAGCCGACGAACAACCTCGACCTGGTCGGCGTCGCGCAGCTGGAGAGCGCCCTGGCCTGTTACCGGGGCGCGTTCGTGGTGGTCAGCCACGACGAGCGGTTCCTCGAACGGATCGGTGTCGAGCGGTGGCTGCGGGTCGGGGACGGCGAGTTGACGGAGACGGGGGCGCCGGGCGTCTGAGCGGGGTCCGGGCGGGCCGAGGGCTATCGGACCGCCGGACGGCCGTCCTTGCGGGCCTCGGCGTCACCCGCCAGGATGGTGACGTGAACCTGGACCACGTCTTCGTGTGCGGCAACCCGGCCCTGGACTTCGCGGCCACGCTCCGGGCCCGCCGCACGGTGCGGTTCGAGATGTTCGCGACCCCCGCCCGGCTGGACGCCTGGTACGTGGAGTCCGGCCTCGTCGACGCCGTCTCGCCCGCCCGCCGCGCCGACGTGGAGCGGGCGACGGCCCTGCGTGAGGCCGTCTACCGGCTGGTCACGGCCCGGCGCCTCGGCACGGAGTTCGAGGACGAGGCGCTGGACACGGTCAACGAGGCGGCGCTCCGGGCCCCCGCCGCGCCGCGGCTGACGCGTTCGGGCCGCTGGACGGCGGCGACGCAGCGCGAGGCGCTGGCGGCCGTCGCCCGGCACGCGGTGGAGCTGCTGAGCGGCCCCGACGTCCCCCTGCTCAAGGAGTGTGACAACCCCGAGTGCACCCGCGTCTACATCGACCGCTCGCGCGGCCGGCGGCGCCAGTGGTGCGGCATGGAGTCCTGCGGCAACAAGATCAAGGCCGCCGCGTACCGCGCCCGGCGGAAGACGGCCGTCCCTTCCGTGGGGTGAGAGCCGTGGTCCGCCGGGCCGGTCAGCCGCCTTCGGCGGTACCCCCGCGAGGGCCGGGGGCGCCGGCCCGCAGGCCGTCCGTGACGAGGTCGAAGAGGCGCCCGGCGCGTTCGTGGGCGTCGGGGCACGCGCCGATGTGCCAGAGGCCGGCGATGGCGAGGAGGAAGTCGTCGGCCGTCACCCCGGGGCGGATGGCGCCGGCCTTCTCGTTGGCGTCCAGGAGGAGTTCGACGGCCGCCGTGACCGGGGCGTGGCCCCAGCGGGCCGGGGTGGCCGGGGCGCGCGTGGCCTCGCGCATCGCGTCGGCCAGGCCGGCCTTGGCCGCCGCGTACCGGGCCAGCCGGTCCAGCCACTCGCGCAGGGCCCGTTCGGGCGGGCGGGTCGCGAGCAGCCGGCGGGCGGCCTCGTAGACCTGTTGGACCTCGAAGCGGTAGACCTCCAGGATGAGCGACTCCCGGTCGGGGAAGTTCCGGTAGAGGGTTCCCTGTCCGACGCCCGCCCGTTTCGCGATCGTGCTGAGCGCGACGGCGGGGGAGCGCGTCAGCTCCGCGAGCGCCGCCGCGAGGATGCGCTCGCGGTTGCGCCGGGCGTCCGAACGCCGGTGTGGAGGCTCGTCGTTCCGCTGTGGCGCCGTCGTCCCCACGCGTCCTCGCCCTCTGGCCGTCCCCGCCCCGAAGCCTTGCCCGGTCGGCCGGCCGTCCGCTAGGTTCAGATAACCGGACAGCTGTCCGCTAGCGCTCCGCCGGACGACCGCCCACCGCACCGCTCACACAGCTCACCATAGCGGGGCCCGGGAAGAAGACGACGGCCGTCCGGCCGGCCGCCCGGCGCGCCCCCGCGCCCGTCGGGCGGCAACCACCATGCCGTACCGCCCTCTTGAGACCGCCACCCGGCACCGCACCGTCCAGCGCCCTCCGGTGCCCTATCGCACGGCGCCACATCAGCACCACACGCACGGCACCACCCCGTCCATCAGCGCTGCCCCCCGCCGAAGAGGCCACCACCATGACCACACCGACGTCCAGCGTCATCACCCTCCACGTCAACGGAGCACCCCACACCCTCACCGTCGACCACCGCACCACGCTGCTCGACGCCCTGCGCGAGCGCCTCGGCCTGACCGGTACCAAGAAAGGCTGCGACCAAGGGCAGTGCGGCGCCTGCACCGTCCTGCTCGACGGCCGCCGTGCCGTGTCCTGCTTACAGCTCGCCGTCGCCGCCGAAGGACGGGAGGTCACCACGATCGAGGGCGTCGCCGACGGCGAGCACCTCCACCCCGTCCAGCAAGCCTTCCTCGAACTCGACGGCTACCAGTGCGGCTACTGCACCCCCGGCCAGATCTGCTCGGCCCTCGCCGTCCTCGACGAGCACGCGGCCGGCCTGCCCAGCGCCGTCACCGCCGACCTCCGCCCCGAGGCCGGGCCACCGCCGCTCACCGACGCGGAGATCCGCGAACGGATGAGCGGCAACCTCTGCCGCTGCGGCGCCTACCCGACCATCGTCCGCGCCGTCGCGCGGGCCGCCGGCGAACGGGCGCGGCAGGCGGGGGCGGTGGGCGCGTGAGGGAGTTCCGCTACCACCGCGCCGCCGACACCGTCGACGCCCTCGCCCTGCTCGCCGGCGAACCCGATGCCCGACCGCTCGGCGGCGGCACCAACCTCGTCGACCTGATGAAGACCGGCGTCGAACGGCCCGCCCTCCTCGTCGACCTGCGCGACCTGCCCCTCGACCGGATCGAGACCACCGCCGACGGGGGCCTGCGCATCGGCGCCACCGTCACCAACACCGACCTGGCCGCACACCCCGAAGTGCGCCGCCGCTACCCCGCGTTGGCGCAGGCCGTCCTCGCCGGCGCCTCGGGCCAGCTGCGCAACATGGCCACGGTCGGCGGCAACCTGCTCCAGCGCACCCGCTGCGGCTACTTCACCGCCGGTACGGTGAGCGCCGCGCCGTGCAACAAGCGGGTACCGGGCAGCGGTTGCGCCGCGCTCACCGGCGAGCACCGCGACCACGCCGTCCTCGGCGCGTCCCCGCACTGCGTCGCCGTCCACCCCTCCGACCTGGCCGTCGCCCTGGCCGCCTTCGACGCCGTCGTCACCCACGAGACGGCGGAAGGGCCGGGGGAGACGCCCCTCACCGCGTTCTACCGCCCGGTGGGCGCCACCCCGCACCGGGAGACCGCCCTGCCGCCCGGCGCGCTGATCACCGGCGTCGTCCTGCCGCCGGCCCCGCCCGGCCCGTCCCGCTACCGCAAGGTGCGCGACCGCGCCTCGTACGCCTTCGCCCTCGGCTCCCTCGCCGCCGCCCTCGACGTCCGGGACGGCGTCGTCCGCGAGGCGCGGCTCGCCTTCGGCGCGGTCGCCTCCCACCCCTGGCGGGCCCGCCGCGCCGAACAGGCCCTGACCGGAGGCCCGGCCGACGCCGCCGCGTTCGCCGCCGCCGCCGACGCGGAACTGTCCGCCGCCCGGCCCCTGCCGCGCAACGGCTACAAACTGCCGCTGCTGCGCGGCCTGGTCGTCCGCGTCCTGACCGAACTCGCCGAGGAGGCCGCCACCCGATGACCACGGCACCCCACGCCACCGCGACCGCCACCGCACCGGCCGTCGGCACCCCGCACATCCGCCTGGAGGGACGCGACAAGGTCACCGGCGCCGCCCGCTACGCCGCCGACCACCCCGCCGACGACCTCGCGCACGGCTGGATCGTGGTCTCGACGGTGGCCCGTGGCCGGATCCGCTCCGTCGACGACACACCCGTCCTGGCCCTGCCCGGCGTCCTCACCGTGCTGCACCACGGCAACGCCCCGCGCCTCGAAGAGGACTTCGTCGGCACCTTCGGACCCGACGCCACCACCCGTATCCTCCAGCACGACCGGGTGCCGCACATGGGCTGGCCGGTCGCCCTCGTCGTCGCCGAGACCCCCGAACAGGCCAGGGAGGCGGCCGAGGCGCTCGTCGTCACCTACGACACCGAGCCGCACGACGTCGGCCTGCGCCCCGACCACCCCGGCTGCCGCCCGGTGGAGACCGTCGCCATGGGCCCGGGCACCACCGGCAAGGGCGACGTCGAGGCGGAACTCGCCGCCTCGCACACGGTCGTCGACGCCTGGTACACCACCCCGGAGGAGTACCACCACCCCCTCGAACCGCACGCCGCCATGGCGCGCTGGGACGACGGGAGGCTGGAGGTCGTCGACTCCACCCAGGGCGCCTACGCGACCGCCCGGGACCTCGCCCGGCTCCTCGGCCTGGAGCCGTCGGCGGTCCGCCTGCGGTCCGAGCACGTCGGCGGCGGCTTCGGCAGCAAGGCACAGGCCCGCCCGCACGTCGTCCTCGCCGCCATGGCGGCCACCGTCCTCGGCCGGCCGGTCCGCGTCGCCCTCACCCGCCGGCAGATGTTCTCGCTCGTCGGCCACCGCAGCGCCACCGTCCAGCGCGTCCGGCTGGGCGCGGACGCGGACGGCCGGCTGCGCGCCCTGGAGCACACGGCGCTCAGCGCCACCTCCACCGTCCGCGAGTTCGTCGAACCGAGCGCCGCCTACGGGCGGGTCATGTACGACGCGGACGGCCACCGCACCGACCACCGGGTGCTGCCCCTCGACATCCCCACACCCACCTATATGCGGGCGCCGGGCGAGGCACCCGGCTCCTTCGCGCTGGAGTGCGCGCTCGACGAACTGGCCGAGCGGTGCGGCGTGGACCCCATCGAGCTGCGGGCCCGCAACGAACCCGCCGCCGGCCCCGTCTCCGGACTCCCCTTCGCCGGCCGCCGGCTGACCGACTGCTTCACCGAGGGGGCCCGCCGCTTCGGGTGGGCCGAACGGGACCCGAGGCCGGGCGTCCGCCGTGACGGCCGCTGGCTCCTCGGCACCGGCACGGCGGCCTCCTCCTTCTTCACCGGCACCTTCCCGGCGACCGCCACCGCGACCGCGCACCCGGACGGCACCTTCACCGTCCGCATCGCCGCCGCCGACATCGGCACCGGGGCCCGCACCGCCCTCACCCAACTGGCCGCCGACGCGCTGGAGGTGACGCCGGACCGGGTGCGCGTCCGCATCGCCGACAGCGACTTCGGCGACGCCTGGGTCGCCGGCGGCTCCATGGGCACCCGCTCCTGGGGCTGGGCCGTCCGGCTCGCCGCCCGGGACCTCCGCGAACGCCTCGCCCCGGGCGTCACCGTGCCGCCCGGCGGCCTCACCGTCCGCTCCGACACCGAAGCGGCGGTACGGGCCCTCGCCGCGTACGAACGGCACGCCTTCGGCGCCCAGTTCGCCGAGGTCGCCGTCGACCCGGACAGCGGCGAGATCCGCGTCCGCCGCATGCTCGGCGTCTTCGCCGCGGGGCGGATCATCAACCCGCTCACCGCCCGCGGCCAGCTCACCGGCGGCATGATCTGGGGCCTGTCCATGGCCCTCCACGAGGAGGCCGTCCGGGACGCCACCACGGGCGGCCTCGCCCACACCGATCTCGCCGGCTACCACGTCGCGGCCCACGCGGACGTCCCCGCCGTCGAGGCCGACTGGCTGGACGACCCGGACCCGGACGACCCGGTCGGCATCAAGGGCATCGGCGAGATCGGCACGGTCGGCTCCGCGGCGGCCGTCGCCAACGCCGTCTGGCACGCGACCGGCGTCCGCCACCGCCACCTGCCCATCCGGCCCGACCGCGTCCTGGCGGCCGCCGCCGCACCCCGGGAGGAGGGCCGTGCTCGACATCGCTGAGGACCTGGCCGCCTGGGCCGCGGACGGACGGGACTTCGCCGTCGCCACCGTCGTCGCCGTCACCGGCAGCGCCCCGCGCGGCCCCGGCGCCGCGCTCGCCGTCGACGACCGCGGCCGGGCCGTCGGCTCCGTCTCCGGCGGCTGCGTGGAGGCGGCGGTGTACGACCTGTGCGTCCAGGCGCTGCGGGACGGGACGGTCCTCCGGGAAACGTACGGGTACAGCGACGACGACGCCTTCGCCGTGGGCCTGACCTGCGGCGGCACCGTGGAGGTGCTCGTCGCCCCGTTCCCCGCCGACGCCCCCGCGCGCGGTCTCGTCACCCGGGCGCTGACGGCCGCCGCCCGCCGCGAGGCGGTCGCCCTGGCCCGCGTCGTCCGGGGCCCGGCCGCGCTCGCGGGCGGCGCCCTGCTCGTCCGGCCCGACGGGACGTACGAGGGCGGCCTCGGCGGCCGGCCCGCGCTCGACCGCGCCGCCGCGGCCCGGGCCCGCGCGCTGCTCGGCGCGGGCCGCACCGGCACCGTCGGGCCGGTGCCGGACGGGACGCTTCCGGCCGGTGGCCCGACGCTCCTGGTCGAGTCCGTCCTCGAACCGCCGCGTCTGATCCTCTTCGGCGCGGTCGACTTCACCGCCGCGCTGGTCCGCGTGGGCAAGTTCCTCGGCTACCACGTCACCGTCTGCGACGCCCGCCCGGTCTTCGCCACGGCGGCCCGCTTCCCCGAGGCCGACGAGGTCGTGGTCGACTGGCCGCACCGCTACCTGCGCCGGACGGCCACCGACGCGCGGACCGCGCTGTGCGTCCTCACCCACGACGCCAAGTTCGACGTACCGCTGCTGCGGGTCGCCCTGCGCCTGCCGGTCGCCTTCGTCGGCGCGCTGGGCTCGCGCCGCACCCACGCGGACCGCCTCCGCCGCCTCCGCGAAGCCGGTGTGACGGACGCCGAGTCGGCCCGGCTGCGGTCCCCCGTCGGCCTGGACCTCGGCGGGCGCTCCCCGCAGGAGACGGCCCTGTCCATCGCCGCCGAGATCGTCGCCGCCCGCTACGGCGCCACGGGCCGGCCGCTGACCGGGACGGGCACGGCGATCCACCGGGCGGGGGCCTGAGGAGACCGGGGCACCGGCCGCGCCGTGGCGCCTGGGGCGGGAGCGGTGGTGGAGGCGACCCGCGTGTCACAGGGCGGGGGTATTGTCGGGCCCGCGGCCGGGGCACCGGAACGCGTCGCGGGCTCCGACCGCCCGGGCGCGCGTCCGCTCCCGCCGGGTGCCGGCGCCGGGCGGCGGACCCAGGCCCGCGCCCGAACGCCCGCACCCACCCGCACTCCTCACCCGCACACCTCGTCCCGCATCCCTCACCCGGCATCCCCCGGTCGCCGCTTCCCGCCCGTCCGCAGGACGCCCCCGCGCCCGCGCGCCGGCCCCCGGGCCGGGGGCCCGCCGGCCGTGCCGGGCCGAGGACCGCGGGCGGGGTGTGCACCCGTCTCACGGATGGAGAAACGATGAGCAAGACGCCGAGCCCGAGCACGACCGCGCCCGGGCCCCACCCCGCCGACGGCCACGACACGATCCGGGTGCACGGCGCGCGCGAGAACAACCTCAAGGGCGTCGACGTCGAGATCCCCAAGCGCCGGCTGACGGTCTTCACCGGCGTCTCCGGCTCGGGCAAGAGCTCACTGGTCTTCGACACCGTCGCCGCCGAGTCGCAGCGGCTGATCAACGAGACGTACAGCGCCTTCGTCCAGGGTTTCATGCCCACCCTGGCCCGGCCCGAGGTGGACGTCCTGGAAGGGCTGACCACCGCGATCATCGTCGACCAGCAGCCGATGGGCGCCGACCCGCGGTCCACGGTGGGCACCGCCACCGACGTCAACGCGATGCTGCGCATCCTCTTCAGCCGGCTCGGACGGCCGTACGTGGGCCCGCCCGGCGCGTTCGCCTTCAACGTCGCCTCGGTCAAGGCGAGCGGCGCGATCACCGTCGACCGCGGGACCAAGAAGGCGGAGAAGGTCACGTTCTCCCGCACCGGCGGTATGTGTCCGCGCTGCGAGGGGCGCGGCAGCGTCACCGACCTCGACCTCACCCGGCTCTACGACGACACCAAGTCCCTCGCCGAGGGGGCGCTCGACATCCCCGGCTACAAGCCGGGCGGCTGGAACCACCGGCTCTACGCCGAGTCCGGCCTCTTCCCCGCGGACAAGCCGATCCGCGCGTTCACGGAGAAGGAGCTGTACGACTTCCTCCACCGCGAGCCGGTCCGTATGAAGATCGCGGGCATCAACATGACCTACGAGGGGCTGATCCCGCGCCTCCGGAAGTCGATGCTGGCCAAGGACCGGGAGGCGATGCAGCCGCACATCCGGGAGTTCGTGGACCGGGCCGTCACCTTCACCACCTGCCCCGACTGCGACGGCACCCGGCTCAACGAGGCGGCCCGGTCGGCGAAGATCCAGGGCGTCGGGATCGCCGACGCCTGCGCGATGCAGGTCAGCGACCTGGCCGCGTGGGTACGCGGACTGGACGAGCCGTCCGTGGCGCCGCTCCTCGCCAAACTCCGGCACAGCCTCGACTCGTTCGTGGAGATCGGCCTGGGCTACCTCTCGCTGGACCGGCCGACCGGCACCCTGTCGGGCGGCGAGGCCCAGCGCGTCAAGATGGTCCGCCACCTCGGCTCGTCACTGACCGACGTCACCTACGTCTTCGACGAGCCGACCACCGGGCTGCACCCGCACGACATCGCGCGGATGAACGACCTGCTGCTGCGGCTGCGGGACAAGGGCAACACCGTGCTCGTGGTGGAGCACAAGCCGGAGGTCATCGCGATCGCCGACCACGTCGTCGACCTCGGACCCGGGGCGGGCGCGGCGGGCGGCACGATCTGCTACGAGGGGACGGTGGAGGGGCTGCGGGCCGCCGGCACCCTCACCGGCCGGCACCTCGACGACCGGGTCACCCTGAAGAAGACCGTCCGCGAGCCCACCGGCACGCTCCCGGTCCGCGGCGCGACGGCGCACAACCTGCGCGGCGTCGACGTCGACATCCCGCTCGGGGTGCTGGTCGCCGTCACCGGCGTCGCGGGCTCGGGCAAGAGCTCGCTCGTCCACGGGTCGATCCCGGCCGGCGAGGGCGTCGTCTCGGTCGACCAGGCCCCGATCCGCGGCTCCCGGCGCAGCAACCCGGCCACGTACACCGGTCTGCTGGAGCCGGTCCGCAAGGCGTTCGCCAAGGCCAACGGCGTCAAACCCGCCCTGTTCAGCGCCAATTCGGAGGGCGCCTGCCCGGCCTGCGGCGGCGCCGGCGTCGTCTTCACGGACCTGGCGATGATGGCGGGCACGGCCGCCACCTGCGAGGACTGCGAGGGCAAACGGTTCGACGCGTCGGTGCTGGAGTACCGCCTCGGCGGCCGGGACATCAGCGAGGTGCTGGCGATGCCGGTGACCGAGGCCGAGGAGTTCTTCGCCACGGGCGAGGCCCGCACCCCGGCCGCGCACCGCGTCCTGCGGCGGCTCTCCGACGTCGGCCTCGGCTACCTCACCCTCGGCCAGCCGCTCACCACCCTCTCCGGCGGCGAACGGCAGCGGCTCAAACTGGCCACGCACCTGACGGCGAAGGGCGGTGAACGGGCCGGCCGTTCCGTCTTCGTACTCGACGAGCCGACCGCCGGCCTCCACCTCGCCGACGTCGAGCAACTCCTCGGTCTGCTCGACCGGCTCGTCGACTCCGGCGTGTCCGTCATCGTCGTCGAACACCACCAGGCCGTCATGGCCCACGCCGACTGGATCATCGACCTCGGCCCCGGGGCCGGTCACGACGGCGGCCGGATCGTCTTCGAGGGCACGCCCGCCGACCTGGTCGCCGCCCGCTCGACGCTGACGGGCGAGCACTTGGCGGAGTACGTGGGGGCCTGAGGGGCGTCGTGCCGGCGGTGAGCGGGGGCCGCCGGCCCTTCCCGTGGGCGCCGAGGGGACGAGCCCCGCGTCCGTCGCCGTGAACTCGCGCGAGCGGACGGCTTTTCGGGGCCGCCCGCTGTCGGCTCGGCCCCGGTGCGCGGACGGACGGACGGGCGGGCCCGGGGGGGGGGGGGGGC
>NZ_JBPQTX010000180.1:0-14198 GCF_051386555.1 Streptomyces sp. URMC 126 | reverse complement strand
GCTCGGTGGGCCCCCCCGCCGGCCGCTGCGCGGGGCTGTAGGGGCGGCTCGGTCCCGCCGAACGGATGACGGCACCCACGGCACCCACGGCGCTCACCGCGCACTCATCGCGCCGCTCACGTCTTCGGCGACAGTTCCGCCATCTCCGACCAGCCCTCGCCCTCGGTCTCGGCCCGCAGAATCCGCGGGACCGTGGCGATCAGCTTGCTCATCATCTCCAGGCCGACCCTGACGTGCTCGGAATTGCGATGCACGGCACCCGCCTCCTCGTCCGTGAAGCCCTCCACGAGCAGGTACTCGTTCGGGTTGTCGACCGAGCGGAACCATTCCGTGAAGAGATTGCCCTCCTCGGCGCGCGTCGCGGCGGTGAACTCGGCGGTCCGCTCGATCCAGGAGTCGCTGTACTCAGGGCGGACGGTGAGCTTGACGGCGATGAAAATCATGATTTCAGGGCTGCGTCCACATCCGTGGGCGGGCAAATTGGGCGACAGCCACTCCGGCAAGGCGCGGGCGGGGAAAAAGTTCCGGACAGGACCCGCACTACCGGCCGGTCACACCGCCGTTCGCGCCGCCCGCATGACCCGCGCACCTTGCCGAAACATCCGTCCCCTTGGTGCCATCGCCGCTGTGGCGCACCGGCTTTCCACCGCGACGCCGCCCGACCCGCGGGAACGGCCCTTCGGCCGACCGCAGCACAACCGCCGCCGGCCCGAAGGGATTTCCCACACGCAGTCAGAGAACCTCGATGGTGGTGGACGGCGCATCGACGTCGCCGACGGTGAACCGCACGCTGGTGGGGCCGGGCGGGGTGTCGGCGGCGGCGCTCACGCAGACCCACAGGGCCGAGCGTGATCCATCGCCGGGGATTTCCAGGTCGATACCGGTGAACGTGAGGGCTTGGCCGTCGTCGGAAACGCTCCCCATGTGCGCGGTCGTGTGTCCGTCGGCGCGCATGACGGTCAGCTGGTGGTCGGGGTTCCCCGGGACACCGAACCGCAGGTCGTGGCCGGCCGGGAGGGTCGCGGTGACGTCCTGCGGCGGGATGGACGCCGAGTGGTCGTTGCGGACCTCGACGCCCGGGTAGACGGGGGATCCTCCCCGGTGCGCGGTCACCGGGCCGCCGCCCGGCGAGACGGTGAAGGCCGGGCCGACGACGACCGGGGTCGACGCGGCGGCCTGCCCGCCCACGGCGAAGGTCAGGTTCGTGGTCCCGAGCGGGGCGTCGTGGGTGGCGCTCACGCCGACCCACATCACGGTGGTACCGGGGAGTCCGAGGTCCACGCCGGAGAACGTGAGCGACGTGCCGTCCGGTGACGGGGTGCCCGGGTATTGCCGGGTGTGCCCGGTGGCGTCCATGACGGTGAGCTGGTGGTCGGGGAGGGCCGACGTCCCGAAGAGCAGCCCGCCGCCCGGGGGCAGGGCCACCGTCACGGGTACGGGGGCGAAGGCCACGTCGCCGTCGACCCGTACGCCCGGGTAGCCGACCGCACCGCCCCGCTTCAGCGTGACGTCGGGCGGGCCGCCGGGGGACACAGTGAACTCGGTCCACTGGAGGACCACTTGGCCGCGCCGGCCCGCGTCTCCGGTCGGGGACTGGTACAGGGGGTCGTCCTTGCCGCCCGCTTCACCACCGGAGCCGGCCACGGTACGGCCGCCGGTGACACCGGGTCCGCCCACGAAGCCGCTGCCTCCGCCCGCGCTGCTGTGGTAGGCGTCGGCCGCGGTGCCGACCGAGACTCCTCCTCCACCGCCCGCGTAGCCGCCGCCCCCGCCGCTACGGCTGCCGTAACCGGCGCCTCCGCCGCCGCCCATGCCCGGGATCGGCATCCGGCCGGGAGTGATTGCGCCCTTGCCGCTGCCCCCGTCCTGACCGGTGTCGCCGCCGCGCCCTCCGAATCCGCCCACGGTGGTAGCGCCGGCTCCGCCGGTCGAGCCCGACGCGCCACGCGCCGGGGTGCCCGTCCAGCTGCCGCGCGCAAGCCCCTGGCCGTCGGAGCCGCCGGCGCCGCCGCCCGGGCCGCCCCGCAGCGTGACGCCGTCCTCCACCCAGCCCGCACCGCCGCCGCCGGCGATCAGCAGCGTCTGGCCCAGCCGCCGGCTGAACAGGCCGCTCATGCCACCGCCGTAGCGTTCACCTCCTCCCTGGTCGACCACGACCGCCAGCGTCTCGCCGGACTGGACCGCGACGGTCCCGGCGGCGAAACCGCCCCCGCCCCCGGTGGCGAACTCGCTCCCACCCCCGACGTCGCCCTCCTTGCGCCCGCCGCCACCCCAGCAGCGGGCGTCGATCGTGGTGACACCGGGCGGCACGGTGAACTCCTGAACGCTGCCGGTGTGGTCGAAGCGCTGGATGTGGGTGTAGGGGGCGACGGGTGTGCTCGCGGCATGCGCGAGGGCCGTACCGGATTCCTGGGTCATGCCTCACCGTCCTTGTGTCGCGGGTTGACGTGCAGGGGGGGGCGCCGGCGCGGCCCGGCGCCCCGGCCGCGCACGAGGCGGCGTCCGTGTGAGGGCCGAGCCGGCGGGTTCCGCAGGCAGACAGCGGCGCGAGCATGGGGCGCACGCGGCGGGGCTCTTGAGCCGGTGGTGGGCTCAGCCAGGGCAGGGCTGCTCGACGGGCTTTTGCGCCGATCCGTCCCCGCACATACCCGGACCACCGATGTGATGCGGTTTCACTGTTCAAGTAAACAATTGCCCCGACAACGACCTCTACGAAAGGGGGAGTGGTGCCCATCAGCGTTTTCGTGCCACCCGGGCGGTTCCTCCGGCCGCGCCCCAGCGGTCGGCGCGTACCTCATGCACGTACGTCCGCTCCGCGTCACACTCCCGCGCGCCCCATGGGTCGGTTCCGCCTCGTACCACCCTCGGACGCCCCACCCCGAAACGGCTCGTATCGACCGGCCTGACCGTGAAACGTAGGCGCCTTCCGGCGGGGGAAGCGGGCTCACGCCACCGCCTTCGCCGCCGCCAGGTCGTCGTGAAGCTCCGCCCACGGCTCAGGGGCGCCGGGTCCTCACGCCGCC
Source organism: Streptomyces sp. URMC 126 (assembly GCF_051386555.1). Lineage (NCBI taxonomy): Bacteria > Bacillati > Actinomycetota > Actinomycetes > Kitasatosporales > Streptomycetaceae > Streptomyces > Streptomyces sp. URMC 126. Next base: position 11,175 of record NZ_JBPQTX010000180.1, on the reverse strand, counting down.
ACGGCGTACGCGGGTGACCCGAGCCGCAGCTCCGCCGGCGTCCCGCCGCGCGCCGCGTCCAGGGCCGCCCTGACCCGGCGCGCCTGGTGCGGGGAGCAGCGCTCGTCGAGCCCGGGGACGGGGACCCAGGCGTAACCGGCCACGTCGGGCCGCTCGGGGAGCCGTACGCCCGCGTCGCCGTCGAGGCCGGCGACGGCGTAGACGAAGGTGATCCCGGTGTCCGTCCCGTCCCCCCGCACCCAGTCCGTGACCAGCAGCCGCGCGGGTCGGACGACCAGGCCGGTCTCCTCCCGGACGGTTCTGGCCATGGTCTCCCACGCGTGCTCGCCCGCCGCCGAGGGGCCGCCCGGGAGCCGGAAGTTGGTGCCGGGCACGCCGGGGTGTGCGGGGGACACCATGAGCACGTCCTCTTCCTCATCCCTGGTGGGGGAGGGACGGCGGATCAGCGCCCTCGCGGTCACCCGCACGCACGCGGCGGGGTCCGCGGCCGTCCGGTCGAGCGTCCGCCGGTGGCCCAGCAGCTCCCGCGTGATCAGCGCCAGGCTCCGGCAGTAGCCGAACGCCGACTCCAGCCCGTCCCCGGGGCCCGTGCACCGGGCCCGGTACGTCGCCTCGTCGGCGGCCCCCTCGGCGGCGACCCGGCGCGGATCATCCACCGGCAGCGACTCCCGTGCGGTGGCCTTGATCCAGGGCGCCCACTCGTTGATGAATCGGCGCAGCTCGGCGGCTGTCGCCTCCATGATTTCCGAGGGCGGCGGCATGGACGCGGTGAGGATCAGTCCGGCGACGCTTTCGATTTCCGCTTCGGCTTCGGAGCGGAGAGTCGGACATGGGCGTCGCTCTCCGCGGGGCATGGCTGTACCTGGCCAGACGGGCATGAGGGTCGGTCTCCTCGATGGGGAACGGCTGTCGGGAACCGCTGCACGTTGGCGCGAACGCTTTCGTTCGCCCGTGTGTGCGATGCCGCACGGCGGGCATCACAGTGGGGATTCGAACGCGGCTGCGGGGGACGGGAGTTACGTGTCCCGGTTCCGGTCACCAGTATCCTCCTGGACCCCTATGCTCGTCCCATCTCGGGATTGAGTGATCGACTGCTTCAATTGGGGGATGCAACTATGGCGTCCATTGCGCCACTTGATCCGTATCAGGCGCGCGTGATCGAGCTCGGGGCTGCGATCCGGGAGTGCCGAATCGCCAAGGGCTGGAAGCAGGCGGAGCTGGGCGATGAGGTTGCCCTTTCCAACACGGCCATTTCCCACTTCGAGTCCGGCAGGCATGTTCCGCGCCGGGACGTTGCTTCCCGCATCGACGCTGCGCTGGGCGCGCGTGGGCGTATCGAGGAATTGCGCGACAAGGTCGACGACAACCCCGATGCGGTGTGGGTCCAGAAGGTCTTCAAGGCGGAGCAGCGGGCGGTGCGCATTCGCCATACGGCGAGCCTCATTCCGGCTCTGTTGCAGAGCGGCGCGTACACAAGGGCGATTCTCAAAGCAGCCCTTCCGCTTTACGGCGGCGAGCTGGAAGAGAAGATCCGCCACCGCGAACGCAGGCTCGCGATCATGCGGAGGCCGAATCCGCCCCGGTTCGAAGCGGTTCTCAACGAGGCCGCGCTCCACACGACCATCGGCGGTGTCGACGTCATGCGACGACAGCTATTCGATTTGATCGAGGCGTCACGCCTCCCGAACGTCGAGGTCAGGGTTCGGCCGTTCGACAGCGTAGGGATCAGGGGAGACGTCGGAGAGATGAGCATCATGGATCTCCCGAACGGGCGGACCGCCATCCATCGACTGCCGGACCTCTACATCACCAGGCGGCCATCCGTGACCGCGCATGTCGCCCTCTATGATCACCTACGCGCCGCTGCCCTGGACCCCGAGGCGTCAAGGGCGCTGATTCGCAAAGTCGTTGATGAGAGGTATCCGTGTGCACCGTCCGCTTTGACCTGTCCATAGCTTCCTGGCGCAAGAGCTCCTACAGCGCGGGCAACGAAACTTGCATTGAGGTAGCCGAGCAGTTCCCCGGCGTCCTCCCCATCCGCGACTCCAAAACCCCCGACCGCCCCCCGATCGTCGTCCCCCGCGCCGCGTGGTCCGCCTTCGTGACCGCGGTGGCAGCCGCCAACGGGGACCTCGCGTAACCGAGCCGAGCCGACCGCCACCGGCGTACCCGGCATGTCGCGCTGACCGGGCGGCGCCCCACCGCGCCGCCCTGGGGGCACGCGCACCGTCACACTGGCGCTAGTCCTCCGCTGAGCGCTGCTCGATGACGCAATCGGGCCCTGGGTACACGAGGGACTCATGGCCGTCGCTGAACCTGACCAGGTACGGCGGTGTTCCATCCGGCCCGCGGACCTCCATGATCTCGCCGACCCGTGACTGCATGCCCACTGCCCGGGTCTGGATGTGGATGCGATCCCCGACTTCTGCCTGCATGCGCCTCAACCGCCTTCTCAAGTTTCGGAACCAGCAAAGACCGGAGGTGCACTACCCGGAGACCGCGCCCGCTATCCCCCTCGGCGGATGCGAACTGTCGTCGGTCGGTCGCCCGCCGTGGAGGGACGACTGCCGGGCCCGGGCCGAGCAGCTCATCCCGTTCGGGAAACTTGTCCCAGACCGTGGCACCATCGCGGCATGACCGTCAACCGAAAGGTCCATGCCGCGTAACCGGCCAGGACGCGTCCGGGCCGGAATCCCGGACCGGCGGCAGTCACAGCACTCAAGGCCGGCCATCGACGGGCTCTCCCAGGGGCACTGTCCGAAATCACCCGCCTCGAACGCACGCGGAACTATCTTCGGCCGGGGGACACCGGCGCGGCGTTGCGCCTGTAGAAGGACTACGTCCACCGCCCCGAGCGCGAGCTCCGGCACTACGACGAGTTCGGCGACATGCACTGCTACTGCTGCGGCAACCCTCACGAAGCCGTGCCCTTCTCGACGATGTGATCCGAGCGATGTCGCCTCGCGGAGCACGCGGATTCCGCGAGATCGTCGAAGAGATGGCCGCCTTCCTAGGCGCCCTGACCAGCCCAGGACCACCGAGGACAAAGGCTGCGATGACGCTGCGATGAGGGCGACCACCCGTCGGTCGGCGTCGGCCAGGTCCGGCCCGACCCGGCGCCCCGCGCTCGCCCGACCGAAGTCGACCCGGTAGGGCCCGGGTTCGGCGGGCTCCTATGGTCCCGGTCATGGGCGACTTCTCCTGAGTGCGCCGCGATGGCCCACGGACACCCGCCCGGCAGGTGCTGGGCTCCGTCAGCGTGCCCGCACGCTCACCTCAGGAGACACGACCACACCCCATGTCCGTTCACCCTGCCCGCTCCGCCCTGGACGACCGCGTCGCACGCCTGCGGCGGCTCGCCCACGCCGACGTCCGCCTGGAGGGCGTACTGCTCTACGGTTCGTGGACCGTGGGCGAGGCCGACGCCCATTCCGACATCGAGGCGTACCTCTACATCGACGACGACCGTCCCGCCGATTTCGACGGCCCCGCCTTTCTGGCACAGCTCGCACCGCTCCTACTTGCCTACACCAACATGTACGGCGTTCTCGCCGTCGTCTTCGACGATCTGATGCGCGGCGAGTTCCACCTCACCCCGGCCGGGTCCGGCATCGACGAAGTCCCCTCCTGGCAAGGGATGGTGCACCTGCCCCGCCCCGACGACGCCGTCCTGCTCGACCGCACCGGCCGGCTGACCCGGGCCGCCCGGCGGCCGGCCGTCTTCCGGCCGCCCGAGCCCGTCACCACCGCCCAGCAGCTCACCGACGAGCTGACCAACCGGACGCTCATGCTCGCCCGCCCACGTCTTGGCCCGCGGCGAGATGTGCCCACGCCCTGTTGCACACCGTCATCGCGCCCCAGCGGCTCCAACCGTGCCGCCTGCTGCGCGACAGCACGGCCCACTGGCTCACCCCCAGCCGCGCGCTCGAACAGGACCTGCCCGCCGCCGACCGCCACCGCTACGCCTCCACCACGGCCGCCGCCCGAGCCCAGGACGTGCGCACGGCCGCGGGCAACAGTCGGCGCCGGAGCCGGGACCTGGCCGCCGAGGCGGCCGAGCGCTCGGCCGTCCGCCTGCCGCACGCACTCCACGAACAGATCAGCGGACGTCTGAACGACCTTCGCTGACCACAACCGGCCGGGGCCGCCGGACTCCTCCGGTGGCCCCGGCCCGGGCGGCCTTCCCGGAGGAGCCGCACCGCTCGCCGGGCAGGCCGTCGGGTCACACGTAGGTGAAGCTCACGCTGTTGCTCTTCCCGTCGTCGCGGACGGCGGTGACTTGTACGGTTCCCTTGCCGGGAGGAACCTCGACGTCGACGTCCGTGCTGTCGCCGTAGTTCTCGACGAACGTCTCATCGATGCCGACTTCCCTGTCCCCCCAGAGCAGCTTGGTGGAGCCATCGAGGTCGCCTTGGAGGGTGCCCCACTTCCGGCCCGCCTTGCCTTCGTCGGGCCGGATACGGTCAATGTGCGGAGCCATCTCTGCACCTTTCGACGATGTGCGGGAGTGGGTGTCCCGGGTGCCCGGGACGGTGGGCTTCGGGCGCCCACCCCCGGTCGCGCACCGAGGGAAGGCGGACGCGACATCGCGCTGGGCGGCCGAACGGGTGGGGTGGCGTGCGGTCGCGGCCCGGCCGGGGGCCCGAACGGGGGCCGCCGGACGGCCCGTGCCACGCGGCAGCTCACCCCGCGTACCCTCTCCCCGTGCCAGAACCCCGTCTGCGGCGCGTCGCCGTGCTCGTACTCGACGGCGCGAAGCCGCTCGACGTCGGAATCCCCGCGCAGGTCTTCACGACCCGCGCGAGCATGCCGTACGAGGTGCGGGTGTGCGGGGCGGCGCCCGGGCTCGTGACCGGCGGCGACGGCCTCGCGTACGCCGTCGCGCACGGCCTCGACGCGCTCGCGTGGGCGGACCTCGTCTTCGTACCCGGCTACCGGTTCCCCGACCGCGAGGATCCACCGCGGGCCGTCGTCGACGCGCTGGTCGCCGCGCACGGCCGGGGCGCTCGGCTCGCCGCCATCTCGACGGGCGCGTTCGCGCTCGCCGCGACGGGCCTGCTGGACGGCCGGCGGGCCACGACGCACTGGCACTACGCGCGGGCGCTCGCGTCCCGGTATCCGCTCGTCCGGGTCGACGAGAACGTGCTGTTCGTCGACGAGGGCAGCGTGCTCACCTCGGCCGGGGCCGCCTCCGGGATCGACCTGTGCCTGCACATCCTGCGCGGCGACCTCGGGGTGGCCGCGTCCAACCACGCCGCCCGGCGCCTGGTCGCGGCCCCCTACCGCAGCGGCGGCCAGGCGCAGTACGTGCCGCGCAGCGTCCCCGAGCCGTCCGGTGAGCGGTTCGCGGCCACCCGCGAGTGGGCGCTGCACCGGCTGGGCGAGCCCCTCACGCTCGACATCCTGGCGCGGCAGGCCGAGGTCTCGCCGCGCACGTTCTCCCGGCGCTTCGTCGAGGAGACCGGCTACACGCCGATGCAGTGGGTGATGCGCGCCCGCATCGACCTGGCCCGTGAGCTGCTGGAGCGCTCGCAGCGGAGCGTCGAACAGATCGCCGCGGACGTCGGACTCGGCACCGGCGCGAACCTGCGCCTGCACTTCCAGCGCATCCTCGGCACCACGCCGAGCGAATACCGGCGCACGTTCACGCAGGGGGAGTGACCGCCCAGGGGGGAATGGCCGGCCGGGGGAATGATCGGCCGGGGGAGTGGCCGCCCGGGGGAGTGACCGGCCGGGTCCCTCCCCGAGCCCGCATGGCGAGATCCTTTTGAACCCTGGCGATCCCGCCACTGTCGGCGGCGCCCGGCACGGGTGAGCCTGGTGGCGAACGGAAGGGGCGTCACTTATGACTCGCATCGCCATCAACGGGTTCGGCCGCATCGGACGCAACGTGCTGCGCGCGCTGCTGGAGCGCGACAGCGCCCTGGAGATCGTCGCCGTCAACGACCTGACCGAGCCGACCACGCTCGCGCGGCTGCTCGCGTTCGACAGCACGGCCGGCCGGCTCGGCCGCCCGGTGACCGTCGACGGGGACGTGCTCGTCGTCGACGGCCGTCGTATCAAGGTGACGGCCGAGCGCGAGCCGGCGCGGCTGCCGTGGGCCGAACTCGGCGTCGACATCGTCCTGGAGGCCACCGGCCGCTTCACCTCGGCCGAGGCGGCCCGCGCCCACCTCGCCGCGGGCGCGAAGAAGGTCCTCGTCAGCGCGCCGTCGGACGGCGCGGACGTCACGCTCGCGTACGGCGTCAACACCGACGCCTACGACCCGGCCGCGCACACGATCGTCTCGAACGCCTCCTGCACCACCAACGCGCTCGCGCCGCTGGCCGCCGTCCTCGACGAACTCGCGGGCATCGAGCACGGGTTCATGACGACGGTGCACGCCTACACGCAGGAGCAGAACCTCCAGGACGGCCCGCACCGCGACGCCCGCCGCGCCCGGGCCGCCGGCGTCAACATCGTGCCGACCACGACCGGTGCCGCCAAGGCGATCGGCCTGGTGCTGCCGAGACTCGACGGCAAGCTGTCGGGCGACTCGATCCGCGTGCCGGTGCCCGTGGGCTCGATCGTCGAGCTCAACACGACCGTCGCCCGCGACGTGACCCGCGAGGACGTGCTGGCGGCGTACCGCGCCGCGGCGGAGGGGCCGCTCGCCGGCGTCCTGGAGTACTCGGAGGACCCGCTCGTGTCCTCCGACATCGTGGGCAACCCCGCCTCGTCGATCTTCGACTCGGCCCTCACCCGCGTCGACGGCCGGCACGTCAAGGTGGTCGCCTGGTACGACAACGAGTGGGGCTTCTCGAACCGCGTCATCGACACGCTCGGCCTCCTGGCCGCTCACTGACCCGGTCGCCGGGGGCGGTACCCCGACCGACCCCGCCCCCGGTGACCGTACGACCGGGGCTTCCCCGGCCCGTGAGGCGCCGGCGCGGGGGCCCGCGCGGGTGAGCCCGCGCACGCGGCCCGTCTCAGATAGTAGGAAGCCCGAGTAAATACGGCGACAGCGCGGGAATGCTCGCTTAGCGTGGAGGAAGCCGAGCGTCCCGCTCCATCGAGCGACGGCGGACGCGGCCGGGCGCGCGAGCGCAGGTGACCCCTGTGAGCGCCCGGGCCCCCGCCCCTTCTCCGGCTCTTCGCATCCCTCGCAGGACTTCTTCCAGAGGAGACGTGACCCATGGCCGAGACCACTGCCGTCCGCAAGCCCCGCCGTACCCGCCGCGCCGACCGCGACACCGACCGCGTCAACGCGGCCGCCGCCCTCCAGCGCGCCCTCGACCGCCGCGACAACGGGGGCCCGGCGGGCCACTAGGCTCCGCCGCCTCGGTCGGCGCCGGGCCCGGGCGAGGACTACGGCGAAGGCGGAATGCCGCCTGCCGGCCTGCCTTCCCCGAGCGGAGTATCAGGTCGCCGGGCTCGGACCTCACGCCGCCTCCGGGGCTGTCCGCGGCGGGCGGCGGACGCGCTCCGGGTGGGCGGATCGGCGACTCGCGATCCACCCACCCGCCGTCCCGTCAGCCGGTCGCGGGGACGAGGGTGTGCTCCCTGCCGAGGCGTTCGCTGCCGGTGTCCTCGTAGAGGGAGGTCTCGCCGTCGGACCAGCGGATGACGAGGTCGTCCGTGCGGCTGTTGCCGGTGAAGTCGCCGGTGGTCATCACGGTGCTGTGAGTCCAGGTGCCGAAGTCGCCGCCGCGGACGGTGTGCCTGGCGCCCAGGCTGCTGGTGGTGGTGCCCACGTAGCTGTTGATCGAGCCGTCCTTCCAGCGCACCAGCAGATCCCACTTGGCGGTGCCGCTGTACTCGCCGGCGGTCAGCAATGTCGCGTCCTACCAGGGCTTGTTGGAGTCTTTGAGCTTGTGCTCCTCCGAGAACTTCTTCTCCGCGCCGACGTTCGTGTAGAGGGTCAGCTCGCCATCGGACCAGCGCACGATCAGGTCGGTGACGTACTTGGCGGCGATGAAGCGGCCCGCGGTGATCTGGGTGGCATGCTTCCAGGTCTGGGCCTTGTCCTTCTCCTTGTTCTTGTCGACCATCGTGATGCCGTTCCAGTTCAACCCCTTGGCGCCGACATCGCCGTAGAGCGAGACCTCACCATCGGACCAGCGCACGATCAGGTCGAACTGGGAAGAGCCGGTGAAGTCACCGGCGGTGATTCCTTCCGCGTGCTTCCAGGTGGCGTTCTTCCCCAGGAGTTGCCGCTCGCCGCTGAAACCGCCCCGGCCGTCGCTGTTGTAGAGGGTGACCTCACCGTCGGTCCACACCACGACCATGTCACTGCGCCCACGGCCGGTGAAGTCGCCGGAGGCCATCAGCTTCGCGTGCTTCCATGTGCCGGCGCCGCCCATGGTGTACGGGAGGCGGGGCTGCCGGTACTTGCCGTAGTCGGGATGGCGGCCGTGCTGGGCGTCGTCGTAGAGGCGGAAGAAATAGTCCTGGTGCATCGGGCTGTAGGTGATGCGGTCGTACATGCGGGGATACCGAGGATCGTTCTTGTCTATACCGCCGCCGTTCCAGCCGCCGACGTTGCCGATGATCTCACCGGTCCCGTCACTGTTCAGCTTGGAGAACCAGGGTCCTCCCGAGACACCACCCCACATGCCGGCGCAGTCGATCTGCATCTGGTTGTACCCCGACAACGGCGACGTCTTGGTGGAGCACTTCACCGCCGTGTCGGCCCGGTTATGGCCAATCATGGGATATCCGAAGATCGTGACACTGTTGTAAAAGGTCTTGGTTCTACCGAGAGTGTTACCCCCCCACCACATCCTGCACGTTCTTCCCCTTGAGCGGCTGCAGGCCGGCGAACGCGAAATCCAGGTCGGAGACGGCGGTTTTATCGTTTTGCCGGTATTGCCCGTAGATGAACCAGGTTTTCACGGGCCAGATTCCGTACGGCTGGACCGCCGAAGAAGAGTAGTTGGGTACGAACGCCACATTCTTGTGGAATCTGCAGTGGCCCGCGGTCAGGATGAGGTTGCGTCCCGGGCTCCGGACCACGCTGGCCGTGCAGTAATGGGCCTTGAGGTCCTGGCCGAGGCCGAAGAGTGTGCCGACTGATTTCATGCCGCCCGAGGGATGCGCCTTGTCCTCTGTGGCCAGACCCGGCCTCGGCTTGAGAGGGGTTTGAATCCCGGTCGGCGTCCGCCCCGAGGGGTCGGTGGCGGAGGCCATGCGCTCCGGTGTCCAGAACCGTCTCAGCTTCTCCGCCTCCGCGTCGCCGTCCGCGCTGCCCTGAGCGGTGTCCGTCGGGGCAGGGGAGGCACTCCGCTTCGGGGGAGCCGGCGGCGTGGCGGCCGGGGTGGGGGATGCCGCTGTTCCGGAGGCGGCGCCAGGGGACGTGGGACGCATGGAGGGTGCCGGGTTGGATGCGCCGAGTGGGTTCGGCGAGGGTGTGTTGGCGGCGGTTGCCGGGCTGACAGCCAGGACGACGAGGCCTGTCGCGGCCATGACGGCGCGCCGAAGCCGTGCTCCGTGCAATGACATGCGTTTCACTCTTCATTTGGAATGTGAACTTCCCTGTTTTCAGAGAAGCCTTCAAGGGGTGGGCGCCTACAAGAAACAAGGGCGCGCCGAATGGACTCCTGAACCGGAGGGCCCCGGTTCAGGGGGATTCGTGGAAGGAGGTGTCAGGTTGTAGTGGACTTCCTGTGTCGCCGGTTGCGGACGACGAGGATGACGATGGCCGCCAGACCGACGGAGGCGGCGGCCATGACGGCCCACAACCAGGGGCTGATCCGGCTGTCGGACGCAGTCGACGCGGAAGAGCCGGGAGGCGGAGGCGACGGCTGTTCGGCTTTCGCGGAAACGATCAGGTTCTGCGTCACGCTCTGCCGTCCTCCGTGCGAGGACACCGTCACCGGGTAGGTGCCCTCGGGAAGATTTCGTCGCAACCGGATATGCCCCGCATACACATAGGGCCCGTTCTCGTCGTCCTGCCGGAGCCCCGGGTCGTCGCTGGTGTGCATGCGCAGATCCAGCGGGTGCTCGAAAGCCGGCGACTTCGCCTGGAGGGTTCCGGCCCCGTCGTCGTCGACGGCAAGGGAGACGGCCGCCTCCGCGCCAGGGCGCACTCGATGCGCTTGGGCTGCCGGGTCGGTGGGGTCGGTCACGTAGCGGGGGTAGACATCGAAACGTCGGACGTAGTCGGAATACGGCGTTTTCTCCACGGTCACTTCTGTGCTGGCGACCGGTTGGTCGTGGTAATAGGCGGTGACCACATACCGCCCTGGACAGTCGGTCGTATAGCGGCCGTATTCGTCCGCGCTCTCTGTAGCCCGGCCGTCGCGCGGGGCAACTTCCGTCTGATTCGGAAAGAGATAGGACAAGCCATCGTTCGGGTCGGCGGGCCGGGCTCTGATCGTGGCCTTGTCCCAACCTGAAGGCATCCCGCTGAGGCGTACGGCGGCAAGGGCGCCGGCTCGCACCGGCGTGTGCCCGTGGGGGCCCAGGCCGAACACTTCGAGTCGTGCGCGCGCGGCGGCGGTTGGCGAAGCGGGAGTGGGCGGGGAGGGCGTTTCCGCGTGGGCGGGCGTCAGGGGGAGGAGCAGTGCGGGTGCGACAACGGCGGCGAACGCGCGGAGAACCGTGGCGGTGACGCTCTTTATCTTCACTGGATTCCTGGTGTGTTTCTGAAATCGTCTTCACCGGGCGGCAGTTGCGCGTTTGTGAGCAGACAGTGCCATTCTGCGGCTGTGAGTCTCCTGTACTTGTCATGCCCTGACAAGACCCCGTCGGCGGGAGCGGTCCCGCGAGGTGGGGCCGGTACCAGGCCCCTCCCCGCCGGTGAGGGGCGCGCCCGCTTCCGGGTAACTCGGCCGGGTCCGTCCGCCCGCCGGGTGACGGCGTGCCCGCGTACCCCCGCCGCCGTCGGCCTCCCGTATCCGCGCGCGGACGTGGTCGTTCGTCAGTTCATGAACCGACACACCGTCGTCCGCGCCGCCGGCATCGGCCTGGCCCTGCTCGCCGGAGCCGGGACCGGGACGGCTCCCGCGTGGGCCGCCGGCCCGGACGGGGGCCTCCTCTCCCCGGCCGCCGGCGGCGGCTGCGCCGGCCGGTCCGGCGCGACGGCCGGCGGGGGCGCCGCGAGGGCCGTGGCGGACCTGCTCGGTCCGCCCGTCACCGGGCTGCTCGTCCGGTGCGGCGGCGACGGCCGGCCGCGGCCCCCGTGCGCACCCGCCC
>NZ_JBPQTX010000179.1:0-14224 GCF_051386555.1 Streptomyces sp. URMC 126 | reverse complement strand
CCGCCCCGGTTCCCCCGGTCCCCGCGCTCGGTCACAGGCCGCCCGGCCCCGAACTCCAGCGCTCAGGCGCCCTCGGGCCGCCACACATAGCGGACGTCCGGCTCCCGCTCCTCGTTCCCCATGCCGTCGGTGTGCTCGACGGCGACGAAACCGTGGCGTTCGTAGAAAGCCCGGGCCGGGGCGTTGATCTCGAAGGTCCACAGCGCCAGGCCGCCCGGCCGGCGCTCCTTGGCCAGCGCGACGAACCGCCCGCCGAGTCCGCGCCGCTGCCAGGAGGGGGCGAGGTACAGCTGGTCGAGTTCGTCGCCGGCGAGGACCATCACCCCGACGACCGTTCCGTCGGCAACCGCCACCCACGTCTCCCGGTGCGGCACCACGATGTCCCGGAACCAGGCCCTGACCTCGTCGTCCCCATGGGCCCGGCGCACGGAGGGCAGTGCCGCGCCGTACGAGCCGAGCCAGACCTCCGCGGCCGCCGCCGCGTCCGCGCCGACCGCGCGTCGTATCACCACGTCTGTGTCATGAGCGTCGTGCACACCGTTCGTCTTCACGAGAGCACATCGTCCCGGTGACGGGCGGCCCGCCGCATCCCGGTTTCCGCGGGAGCAGCCGGCGTTCGACCCTTACGAGACACCCGCCCCAGCCGGCGGGACCTAAGCCGTGAGGTGATGGCCGAGAAGGGCATGGGGATCGGCGTCGGCATCCGCCCCGGCACAGGCTGTGTGGTCGATGTGGACGGTCGCCGCGACCAGCCGGGGCACGGCGTGGAGGAGCGCGTGCTCGGCCGCGACCGCCCGCTCATGGGCCCGCACCACGCTCAGCTCGGCGTCCACGACGATGTCCACCTCGGCCCGCAACGCGTGCCCGACCCAGCGCATACGAACCTGTCCCACCTCACGCACCCCTTCCACCCCGTGCAGCGCCCGCGTCGCACGGTCCACCAGCTCCGGGTCGACGGAATCCATCAGCCGCCGGAACACCTCGCGGGCCGCGTCCCGTAGGACGAGCAGGATCGCGGCGGTGATCAACAGCCCGACCACCGGGTCCGCCGCGGGCCACCCGAGCGCGGCGCCACAGGTGCCGAACAGCACGGCGAGGGAGGTGAAACCGTCGGTCCTGGCGTGCAGACCGTCGGCCACCAGGGCCGCCGAGCCGATCCGCCGCCCGGTGCGGAGGCGGTACCGGGCCACGCCCTCGTTACCGGCGAAGCCCACCAGGGCCGCGGCGGCCACGGCCCACGGATGATCGAGCGGACGGGGATGCGCCAGGCGGGAGAACGCCTCGTAGGCGGCGAACGCCGACGAGGCGGCCACGGTGAGGACGATGACGACGCCCGCGAGGTCCTCCGCCCGGCCGTAGCCGTAGGTGTAACGCCGGTTCGCCGCCCGCCGCCCCAGCACGAAGGCGACGCCCAGCGGGACGGCGGTCAACGCGTCCGCCCCGTTGTGGATCGCGTCCCCGAGCAGCGCCACGGATCCGGACGCCACCGCGACCGACGCCTGGACCAGCGATGTCACGCCCAGGACCGCCAGCGACCACCACAGCGTGCGCATCCCCTCACGGGACGCCCGCAGGGCCGGATCGGTCCGTTCCGCGGCGTCGTGGTGGTGGGGAGTGAGCAGGTGGGCCGCCCGGTGCCGCGCGCGCCGGGCCCGGCCGGCGAGAGAACCGGGGCGGCGACGGCCGGCCCGCGGCGGGAGCGGGTGCGGCGGATGGTCATGGCCGTGCGCGTGAGCGTGGGGACCTGCCATGAGGCTCACCATGGCACGCGGTCCCGATTGCGGCTACAGCCGTCGTACCGCCGCCTGTCAGGTGCGATGTACCGGCAACTGCGACCGGGCGGCGTCAACGAGCGTCGGGGGAAGGAGACGGCGACGGGCGACCGTTCGAGGCGGCGCGCGCGGGACCGGGTGCGCCGCCGGAGTGCAAGGAGGCACCGGAGTGCGAGGAGGCACCGGAGTGGCCGCTGTGGGTGGCGAGTGGGTTGGGGACGGGCAGGTAGCGGGGGTCCGTGCCGTCCGCGCCGATCCAGCGGGAGAGCAGGTTCGCCTTGCCGGGGAGGGTGGACGAGGCCAGCAGCGGACCGATCTCGGGGAGGGCGGGGAGGCCGGGCAGCGCGTGGAAGCGCTCGAACTCGTCACGTGCCGCGTCCCACAACGCCGTCCCGGACCAGGGGAAGCGGTGCGCGAGAGCCCCCGCGATCTCGCTGAGGTTGTTGACGACGAGGCAGTAGGCGAGGCGCCGCCACGCCGGGGCGCGCGGAATCTCGTCGAGCGCCTTGGCCCCCTCCGCGTCCCGGAACACGGCCTGGACCGGTGTATCCCGTGGGTCCACGGCGATCAGCGTGTTCTGGAGGTGGCACTCCACGACGACGCCGTACCGCGCGAACGCCTCCAGCACGGGCGGCACGACGCACCGCACGTACGCCGTCCACCAGCGCAGGGGGTCCGTGATCCGGTCGAGGGGGTTGCCGTCGAACCCCTCGGCGAGTGCCGCGGCGAGGACGGCGGTCGTACCGGGCAGCAGGTGCCGGGACAGCCCGTCCCGGACGAGGACGGCACAGGTCTCGAAGAGGCCGTCCACCGTGCGGTAGCAGCGCTCGCTCAGCCAGGCCGCCGGGCCGCCCATCGCCGCGAAGGCGGCGGTGACCAGGGGATCGGTCCGGCGGACGTGGACGAGCTCGTGGCGGCGCATACGGCGCACGTCGTTCGTGATCTGGACGTCCAGGCTGAACTTCAGGAACAGGTCCCCGGCGGCGGGCGAGGGGACGCCCGGCGGCCGGGGCTCCACCGGCACCGGCGGCCGGCGCGCCCCCACGCGGCGACGGGGCCCCTCCCGGCGCCCCGGGCCTCCCTGGCCACGGCTCTCCCCCGGCACGTACACCGTGCGCACCGAGGCGGTGGGCCGGGCCTGCCGGGCCGTGTGCCCGAGCCGGATCAGCCGCCCGTCGGCGAACGCCGCGCGCATCTCCGGCCTGCCGGCCGCGAGTTCGAGCTGCCAGGGGTGGGCGGGGAGGAGCCGGTAACCGGGCGGCGCCTCGCCCAGGACGTCCAGCGCGCGGGTGTCGCCGTCCTCCACCACCGCGTCCTCGCGGACGCCGAGCAGGACGAGTGGGAAACGGGCGTACGCCTCGGGCGCGTACCGCAGCCAGGCGGCGGGCGGACCGCCCCCGCTGCGCGCCTTCGGCGCCGGGTGGAAGGGATGCCCCATGACCAGCGCCTGCTCGGACCGCAGCCACGGGTCCTCGGGAGGCGCGGAGTGGGCCCGGGCCGCGAGCACCGCCTCCACCGCGGCTCTGCTGGCGGCCATCTCGGCGGGCAGCGCGCGGTTCGGCCGCCCGGTGGCGGCGCGCATCTCCTGAGCCGCGAGGGACACCAGTCCGGCGTGGGGCAGCGGCCGCCAACCCCGGCCCGTCCACAGCTCGGGAGCGGATGGGTGACGTCCGGCGCGCACACGCAACAGGCGACCTGTGGCGCGGAGTCGGTGGATCGTGTGAAGCGCGGGAAGAGCGGGGGACGGCGGCGGCGGAAGGGATCGTTCGGCGGGTGACGGCCGCCCCTCGGGCAAGGGCGCCGCGGGCGCCGGAGGGGCGTGCGACGACGCGGTGAGCGCCGCGGCACGGGCGACCGGCACGGGGGCCGCGGGCGTCACCGGCGCGTCCGGTGGCACGGCCGCCGGCACGCCGTTCACCGCGCCCGGGCCCCCGCCCCGCGCATCGCCCGGCGGCCCGCTCGGGGAGACGGCGGGGGAGAGGGAGCCTGCGGCGTCGGGGGCGTCGGCAGGGTCGGCTGCTTCCCTGAGCAAGCAGTTGAGCAACGGCGTCACGGCCAGCGCGTCAGCGGCCCGGGTGAATGCATTCATCGGCCATCAGTATGTGTGGAGGGCGTTCCCCTGCGGTAGGACATGCGCGTGTGCCGGACCTCCGCCGAGCGAATCCTCGCCAGCGAACTCAGCGCTGTACGACCCGACTTGACGTCTACCTACAGCACGCTCCTCCCCGGCGCGAGGGCGTCCGTACTCACCCGCCTGTGGCGCGGCCTCGTCCACGAGCCGCTGCCCTGGATCACCCACCGCGCCGACGATGGCGACGGCGTGACCCTGCGCCTGTCCGACGGCCGACGGCTGCACGGCCCGCCGTCCGACCCCTGGTCGACGGCCACGACCGTCACCGCGCTGGACTTGGACGGCACTCTCCACGACCACCCGGCGCGGCTCATGGCCGATCTGTCGACCCGCCTCGGACTGCCGAACGGGCCGCGCTTCACCGCCGAACTGGACCACAGTGTCGCGTCGTTGGCCCTCTCCCGCGCCGCACGCCGCGAGCATGACGCGCTCCCTTCGCGAGGCCGGGCGTCGGCCTCCCCCTGGGAGTGGGAACAGTGGCCGACGGACGGCCATCCGTACCACCCCACCTGCCGCGCCCGGCCAGGTTTCTCGGCCGCCGAGCAGCTGGCGTACGCGCCGGAGCACCGGCCGACGGTGAGTCTGCGGCTGACGGCCGTGCCGGGCGGGACGGCCATCGGCGCGTGGCCGGATGAACTGCGTAAAGGCGACGCGGTGTTGATCCCCACCCACCCCTGGCAGGCCGACCACGTACTGTCCGGCCGGCAACCGTTCCCGGGCCCGGCGGCCCACCCCCTGCTGTCCCTCCGCACGCTCGACCTGGGCGGGGACGTGCACGTCAAGACAGCGGTGAGCACCCAGTTGACGTCAGCCGTCCGGGACATCTCGCCGTACTCCGTAACGCACGCTCTCACCACCTCCGAGCTGGCCGATCGCGTCGCCCGCGGGCTGGACGGACGGCTGCGCGTCGCCCGCACGCTCGCGGCGGCGGGAGACGGAACGGCCGACCTGGCGGCGGTGCTGCGGGAGTCGCCGTACTCGTACGGGAACGCGGCGGCCGGAGAGCGGGTCGTCCCGGTGGCCGTCCTCCCGGCCCTGCTCGCCTCGCACCCGCCCGAGGAATGCCTGACGCGCGCCCAATCCTTCGCCCACTTGGCGATCGGCGTCTGCCTCGACCTGCTCGACCTCGGAGTGGCCCTGGAGGCGCACGGCCAGAACCTCCTCGTGGTCGTCGACCGCGACGACCGCCCATTGCGCCTCGTCTACCGCGACCTCGCCGACATCCGCGTCAGCCCGGCGCGGCTGGCCCGGCACGGCATCCCGGCGCCCGCGCTGACCGGGCGGCTGCTGAACGACGACCCGGCCGTCCTCCGCCGGAAGGTCATCGGCTGCCTCGTCACCGGCGCCCTGGCCCCCGTGGCCGGCGACGCCTCCACCCTCGGCGCCCTGCTGCGTACCGCCGCCCGGTCCCTTCCCGGCACCCCGGAGGTCCACACTCTCCTCACCGGTCCGCTCCCCGCCAAGGCCCTCACCGCCATGCGCCTGTCTCCACAGCCCCACGGTGACCTGTGGACATACCTGCCCAATCCGGCGTGCGGGGACGGGACGACGCCGGTGGTCTGATCCGCCCCTCGACCACCGTGAACCCCATTGCCGACAGCAACCGCCCCTTCATCACGACGACCACGCCGGCGGCGCCGTTGACCAGGGCCGGGCGTCAGGCCTCGCTTCCCGGCCCTTCCGGCCCGGTCCGGTCCGGGAACTGCTCGGCGAGCACGAGGAGAACGAGCCGCGCCGGTCGACGTACCCCGCCACCGACTGCGGCGAGGAGGCGCGTACCGGCGGGACCGGAACGCCTGGGACGCGCGGTCCGGACGAGATCGACGCCGAGCCGACCTGGGGGACGCGGCGCCTGGGCCACCAGGGCTGCGGTACTACTCGTTGCTCGTCGTGACCGGCGAGGAGCGCGGCCTGATGTGGGAGGACGGACGCGCGGTCGGGGAGGGCCTGGTGCCCATGCGGCGGCGCGGGGCCGAGCGGCTGACCTTCGCCGAGTGGTACCTGGGCCGGCTCGACTGGGCCGAGCCGAAGATCAAGGCCGCGATGGGGGCGGACGCCGGGTGGGCGAGCGTGGAGTAGCGGGGTAGCGGGGTCTGCGCGTCGCCCTGGTGGGGCGTCGGACGGTAGGGCGCTCCGCCCGATGTCAGTGGGGACGCTTAGGGTGGATACGTCCTGCTCGCCGCCGACCTAGGGAGCCCGTGGGTGTGCTCGGACGCCGAAAGCGGGCACGAACGGGCCTCGCCCGCCCGCACGATCACCTCGGCCCGGCACGCCGTGAAGCGATGCCCGTAAACCGCCCGCTGCGCCAACGATGTGACGTCCCGTGAGGAGCCCGACATGACCGACTGGATCACCACCCCGATCGACGCCCGCATTCTGCGCGGCGCCCTCGAACTGGAGCGCACCGAACGCGGCCTGCTGCCCCACCGGTTGCCCGCCCCGGTCCGGCAGCGGTATCCGGACCCGCGCCTGTTGATGGCGGAGTCCCAGCCCTCCGGCGTCCGGCTGGTCTTCCGGACCGCGGCCACCGCCGTCGAGTTGGACGTGCTCCCCACGAAGGTCGTCTACCAGGGTCTGCCGCCGCGGCCGGCCAGCGTGTTCGACCTGCTCGTCGACGGCCGTCCGGCCGGGCGGGCCGGCGTGGACGGCGGCAACGTGCGGACGATCGACATGTCCGCCCAGACCTCCGACCTCACGCCCGGCCCCCACGGCACCCTCCGGTTCGACGGACTGCCCGGCGAGCCGAAGGACGTCGAGATCTGGCTGCCGCACGACGAGACGACGGAACTGGTCGCCCTCCGGACGGACGCGCCCGTGGAGCCCGTGCCCGACCGGGGCCGCCGGGTGTGGCTGCACCACGGCAGCTCCATCAGCCACGGTTCCGCGGCCTCCCATCCCACCGGGACCTGGCCGGCGCTGGCAGCCGCCCGGGCCGGCGTCGACCTGGTCAACCTCGGCCTGGGCGGCAACGCCCTGCTCGACCCGTTCGTGGCCCGCACGATGCGCGACGTGCCCGCGGACCTGATCAGCGTCAAGCTCGGGATCAACGTGGCCAACACCGACCTGATGCGCCTGCGGGCCTTCGCCCCGGCCGTCCACGGGTTCCTCGACACCATCCGCGACGGGCACCCCGACACCCCACTGCTGGTGGTCTCGCCCATCCTCTGCCCGGCCCAGGAGAACACCCCGGGGCCGCTCATGCCCGAGTTCGAGGGCAACCGGATGTCCTTCCGGGCCCTCGGCGACCCGTCGGACCCCACCCGCCTGACGCTCACCGCCATCAGGGACGAGCTCGCCCGCATCGCCGAGCAGCGGACGGCCGAGGATCCGAACCTGCACTACCTGGACGGCCTCACGCTCTACGGTGCGGCCGACTTCGACGAAGTGCCGCACCCCGACGGGCTCCACCCGAACGACGCCGGGCACCGCCGCATCGGCGAACGCTTCGCTGAGCGGGTCTTCGGCGCCGCCGGCCCGTTCGCCGCCCGGGAGGAGTGAGCGGGAACGTTCATGCCGTAGCCCGCGCGCGTCGCGGCCCTCACCTCGGGGGCCGGCCCCGGCGGCGCGGGCGGCCGGTCGTCACATCCACGTCGTGGCCGTGGCGACCACTTCCGCCTTGCGGGGCCGGTCCGGGTCGCCGTAGCGGATCTCAATACGCGGATTCCGGCGGGTGAAGTCGCTGTCGACCAGCCGGACCTGCCGCGGATCCCGCACCGTGCGCAGGACGATGTCGGTGTCGACGAAGAAGCCGAACTCGCCGCGCGCGGGCGCGTAGGCGAAGAACTCCCCGCCCTCGTACTGCCGCTTGAGGCGGTCCTCGGTGAGGGCGAGCGACCAGTAACCCACGCAGTGCCCCGCCGGGCACATGAAGCGGTACTCCGCCTTCAGGCCCTCCAACTCCATGGCCCGGAAGGGGTTCTCGTCGGCCTCGGCCATCCGCCGCACCGGGCCGGCGGCGGACTCGCTCGGGGCCGCGGACGAGTTCAGTGACGCGGACGAGTTCGGTGACGCGGACGAGTTCGGTGACGCGGACGAGTTCGGTGACGCGGGCGCCGGTATGGCCGCCCGGTGCGCCGCCGCGGACGCCGGAGCGCCCTGGGCGACGGTGAGGCTCAGCGCGGCGGCGGCCAAGGCGGGGGCGACGACGGCGCGGAGCGTGATGCGGAATGCCATGTCCGATCTCCAGTCCTCTGCGTGATCGATGCGTTGCGAGACGTGATCATCGCGGAGGAGGGAGCCCCGGGCAACGGGAAGGGGAGGAATCCGGCCGCCTCTGCGGGCCGGTTCAGACGATGCCCCGCAACGGGTTGTCGAGACGGACGAGGTCGACCTGAAGGATCTGCGCCGTGACGGTTCCGTTCATCCCGACGCGGGCCACACCTCCCAGGAGGTTCGAATCCACCTCGGCCTGAGCCGGGGCCGCGAGGGCGGCACCGCTCAGGCCGAGCAGCGTGGTGGCGGCGGCCGTCGCCAGCAGGCGATGGACGAAACGGGTGCCGCCGACGCGCGGGACCCAGCGGGTACGCGGGATGTGACGAGCGGGTACCGTGCGCCGACCGCGACAGCCGCTGCGGACGCACTGGCCGTAGCGAGCGTGGAGAGCACGGAAGACGCGGGACAGGTGAAGAACGCGAAGACCGCGCTGCATGGTGGGGCTCCTCTCGCGGCGCCGCCGGATCTTTCGTATGCCGCCCCGCCGGTCTGCCCCGGACCGGTGACCTCCACTCCGCCCGTACGCTGATGCGCCGGTTCCCACGCTTCCGCCCCCGGCGCACGCGCCCCTCACAAGGCGCCGTCACCACACCGGGCAACGGGCCGCACGCGTCACCCGCCCCCACCGCCCGGGCGGCTCAGGCGCCGCCGGTGCCTCCCCCGGGTCCCTCGCCGGGTGCCGCCGGCTCCCCCGCCTGCCCCCGCCGCGTACGGAGCGTCACACCGACCAGGCCTCCGAGCCCGACCCCCAGCGACAGACCGAGACCGATGTTGCCGAACAGCAAGCCGAGCGC
Source organism: Streptomyces sp. URMC 126 (assembly GCF_051386555.1). NCBI lineage: Bacteria > Bacillati > Actinomycetota > Actinomycetes > Kitasatosporales > Streptomycetaceae > Streptomyces > Streptomyces sp. URMC 126. The sequence goes on along the minus strand of NZ_JBPQTX010000179.1, from coordinate 5,315 downwards.
GAGACCGACCGCCGACCCCAGGGACAAGCACAGCGCCAGCTCACGGTCCGGCGTCGACGAGCCGTCCCGTCCGGCGTCGCCACCCTGCGAGCCCTGAGGGTCCTGCGGCTTCCGGGAACTCTGCGACTCGTCCGGAGAGTTGGGGTTGTTCACGTGTCTTTCCGTCTTTCCTGGCCGTGCGCCGTCGAAGTGCCGCCCCCGAACGCGATCGCCGGGACGTGATCATCATCGCTGACGTACGGATTCCGGTCACCCCTCTCTCTCCTGTCACCCCAGGCACTGACACCCCCGGGCAACAGTCACCCCTCCCGTCCGCCGCCCTCGTCCGACGCCCGCCCGCGCAGGGCCAGCCGGGCCGGGACGAGGGAGGCGACCAGGGCGAGAACGAGGCACGTACCGGCGGCCGTACACGTCACCGCCCACGGGAGCCGGAAGGCGGGAACGGCCGCGCCGTCGATCCACCGGCCGCAGAGCCAGGCCGTCGTCGTCTGCGTGGCGAGGGTGACCAACAGCCCGAGGACCGTCGCCGCGGCCGTCGTCAGGACCGCTTCGCCGGCCACCATCCCGAGGATCCGGCGGTCGCTGCCGCCCGCGAGCCGCAGGGTGGCGAAGTCACGGAGGCGGTCGCCGGTGGACATGACCATCGCGTTGACCACGGCGATGAGGGCGTACAGCACCGCCGGCCCGAGGATGGCGGCGAGGACGACCCAAAGGTAACGATTCCGCGGGCTGTCGTTGCCGCCCGCCCACTCGGCGGCGGACGTCACCCGCACCCGGCCCCCGTCCTCTCCTTCTTCCACCGCCACCCCGTACAGCGTGGAGGAGAAACCGTTGTCCTCGGTGGACAGGTAGGCGGTGGTGGCCCGCAGGGACCGGTCGTGACCCGCCACCGCCGCGTACGGGACGAGCACCTCGGACAGGCTCAGCGGTGTACGGACGACCGCGACCACCCGCAGGGTCGCCGTCGTACCGTCGGCCAGCCCGGCGGTCAGCCGGTCGCCCGTACGCCAGTGCCGGCTCTTCGCGAGCCCCGCGGACACGGCCACCGTCCCGGGCCCCTTGAGGTCGGCGAGCGAGCCGGCCTCGGCCGGCAGCTCCCAGGCCTTGGTGATGTCACCGTCGATCACTGTGGCGGTGGTGACCATAGCGTCCGGCGCCGCGCCCTCGCCGCCCTCGTCGAGACCGGTCAGCGGAGTGTCGGCGATGGCGGTGACGTGCAAGCCCATCCGGCCGCTTCCGCCCATCCGGCCGAACGCACCCAGGCTGCCACGGTTCTCCGCCCCACCGTTCCCGGCCTCCCCGATGGCACCTCCTGCCTCCTCCGGCTCCTCGCTCCGGCTCGCGAACGCCTCCAAGGGAAACTCGGGCGGGATGCCGTCCGGGCCGTCCGCCTCGATGACGGCCTCCGCCCGCAGCGCCGCCCGCGTCTGCTCGTCACGCGCCTCGGCGAACGCGACGGCGGACCCCACGACGCTGCCGGCGAGGGCGACGACGAGGAAGGCGGGCGTGGCGGTGGAGACCGTACGGCGAACGGCCGTGAGCGCGTTCTGCCGGGCGAGCGGCCCGACCGCGCCGGCGGACAGCCGCACCGGCAGGGTGAGGAGCCGCACGAGCGGCGGGACCAGCAGCGGAACCATCAGCGCCACCGCCGTGATGGCCAGCAGATCGCAGGCCAGAGCCCAGTCCGGGAGGTTGCGCGGGTCGCGCAACCGCGGGTCCCGCCGCAGCGGTTCGGGCATCGTGGCCGGCAGCAGGGGGAGGGCGACCGCGGCCGCGAGGGCGAGGGCGGCCCACAGCGCGCGCCCGACCGTCATCCGTCCCCCGTCCACGACGACCCGGCCGAGCACTTCCGTCGGACGTACACGACCGGCCCGCCGGGCCGCGGCCCAGGCAGCCAACAGGGCGACGGCGGCCTCGACGGCGACGGCGGTCGACAGGGGGCCGGGCGTGATCGGGGCGGAGAAGCCGGCGGGAGCGACGCCGCGCCGGACGAGCCAGTCGGCGAGGAACGGCGTCAACACCGGTGCCAGCAGGGCTCCGCAGCCGGACGCCACCACCACGACCAGCAGCGCCTCGCCCAGCACCGGCCCTCCGGCCCGCCGGGGCGTGGCTCCGGCGGCTCGCGGCAACGCCGTCTCACGGCAGCGGGCGGCCACCGCGAACGCGAAGGCGGAAGCGACGACGAAGACGGAGACGAAGGCGGAGACACCCGCGGTGAGGATGAGCAGTTTCCTGAGCGAGGGGGCGGCGGGGTCGGGGCTCTTCACCTCCGCGGCGGCCTCGGTGAGCAGGCCGGTGGAGCCGATCAGCGCGACGCCGAAGGCGAGCGCGACGAACGATCCGACGAAGGCGGCCCACCGTTTACGCGGGGAGGCGGCGGCGACGGGGAGCAGGAGGACGCCGTTCACGCTCCGGCGCGGGGAGCCGTTGCCACCGCTCATTGGAGGCTCCCCGAGCGGCGATTCGCCGTCCCGAAGACCTCCGAGGCGTGGGCGCCCGAAATGCGGCCGCCCGGACCGCGAGTTTCGGCACCGCGCGTCTCCGCGGCGCCGGGCTCGTGGGTCACCAGGACGACGGTCCGGCGTACCGCCCGGCGGTCCGGGCGGTGTCCGGCGAGCCGGAGCGGGAGACCGACAGCCTGAGCCCCAGTCAGGGGCCCGAGGAGGTTGTCCACAGAGGCCCGGCCCGTATCCGGCCGGTCCCGCCCGGCGGCGCACTGGAGCGTTGTGCTCTTGCCGGAATCGGAAGGCCCCATGACGGCGGTGAACGTGGCACGCCCGAACGTCACAGAGACGTCATCGAGCGCGCGGACGGCGGACGAGGCGCCTGCGGCGCCGTACGTCTTCCCGACTCTTTCCAGTGCGATGGCCTCGTCGGTATGACCACCGGACGACGGGACGGCACGGCGTGGCATGATCCCCCCCGGGATATCGCGTCGACGCCCCGCCCGGTGACAAGACGCCAACCGGTCCTTCTCTCGCCGACCCGCGCCATTATGCGGAGCCTCGATCGTCTTTTCGACACCCAGGCGGGCCCACTCTCGGCGGCACCCTGTCCACACCGGGTTGTCTGAGGGACGCCGACACCCACGGCCCCCGGCGGAGGAGAAGCGTCCGTTTCGTCACCGGCTGCGGACACACGGCAGCCCCCGGTGCTCCACTCCGGATCGCGAACCTGGGCCGTCACCCACTGTTCCGATCCCGGGAGGGGCTCTCCCGGGGGCCTGGCCAGTCGACGAGATGGGGGTCACTCGGGCCGATGAACGTCTTCATCGACGGTGCGGCTCTCACCGTTGGCTGGTCTATCTCCAGTCTGCTCTCCCTCCCCCCAGAGTCAAGAGGTAACAAAACCCACATACACCGCACCACCTCCCACCAGAACGCCACCAGAAGCCTCCCGGGCCACACCGGCCCCTCCCCCGTCCTCCCCGCCGCCCGGCCGAGCACAGGAGGCCCGCCGACACCACAACCCGGGTGAATCCTCACTCGTACGAGGCGACCTGACGACCAGGACGACCTCTTTCGGTGTGCATCCGGATACTCTCCGTACACCCGTGCCCGGCCCGGTACGGCTCGCGAACCACCGGAACGCGGCCGGAACCACCGCGTTCCGGTGGCCGCCGTACGCCGCACGCCCACCTGTCTGCCACACAGAGGGACCTGCCGATGGACAACAGCCGCCTGCTCCGTACCTCCGGCACCCTGGCCGCCGCCGCGGCCCTTCTGCTCTCCGCCCTGGCCGCCGGTGGCCCCGGACCGGCCGCGGCCGCGCCGAGAGACCGTGACGAACCCGGCGGGGCGGTCCACGCGACCGCCTCGGACACCGTCGGCACCACCGAGACGCACGACACCGCCGCCACCACCGACGCCGGCCTCCCCTCGCTCGCCGAGCCCCTCCGCCCGTACTACAGGCAGAAGCTCCGCTGGCACTCCTGCGGCGGCGGGAAGAGCGCCGGCTTCGAGTGCGCGGACCTGAAGGTCCCGCTGGACTACTCCGTCCCCCGCGGCGGGGACATCACCCTCGCGGTCTCCCGCAAAAAGGCCACCGGGCCCGGCAAACGCCTGGGCTCCCTGCTCCTCAACCCGGGCGGCCCGGGCGGCTCGGCGATCGGCTACCTGCAAGGCCACGCGGCGGCGAAGTACCCGTCGGCCGTCCGGGCCCGCTACGACCTGGTCGCCGTGGACCCACGCGGGGTGGGCCGCAGCACCCCCGTCACCTGTCTGTCGGACAGCGAGATGGACGGCTACGCGCAGTCCGACCCCACGCCCACGAACGCCGCCGAGACCCGCCGCTTCGTGGCGAACCTGAAGAAGTTCGCCAACGGCTGCGCGAGCCGATCCAGCAGGATCCTGCGGCACGTCTCCACCGTCGAGGCGGCCCGGGACATGGACGTCCTGCGGGCCCTGCTCGGCGACGGCAAGCTGCACTACGTCGGCGCCTCGTACGGCACGTTCCTCGGCGCCACCTACGCCGAGCTGTTCCCCTCCCGCGTCGGCCGTCTGGTACTGGACGGCGCTCTGGACCCGTCGCTCGGCCCGGAGCGCGTCAACCGCGAGCAGGCGGCCGGGTTCCAGACCGCGTTCACCGCCTTCGCCCGCGACTGCGCACGACACTCCGACTGCCCGCTGGGCACCTCCGGGGTGACGGACGCCGGAAACCGCCTGCGGTCCTTCCTCGCGGGCGTCGACGCCCACCCCCTCCCCACCGGCCAGCCCCGCCGGCTGACCGAAGGACTGGCGACGACGGGCGTGATCGCGGCCATGTACGACGAAGGCGCCTGGCCCGCCCTCCGCAAGGCCCTCGCCCTGGCCGCCAACGGCAACGGCTCCGTGCTCCTCGCCCTCTCCGACGCCTACTACGAGCGGAACGCGAGCGGCTCCTACTCCAACCTCATGGCCGCCAACGCCGCCGTGAACTGCCTGGACGCACCCTCCGCCTTTCACGGCCCGGACGACGTCCGCCAGGCACTCCCGGCCTTCCGCAAGGCCTCACCGGTCCTCGGCGAAGCCCTCGCCTGGGCCTCCCTGAGCTGCGCGTACTGGCCCACGCACGCCACCGGCCACCCCCACCGCATCACGGCCCGCGGCGCGGCGCCCATCCTCGTCGTCGGCACCACCCGGGACCCGGCCACCCCGTACCCCTGGGCCCGCGCCCTCGCCTCCCAGCTCTCGTCCGGCCGGCTCCTCACCTACGACGGCGACGGCCACACCGCGTACACCCGCGGCAGCTCCTGCGTCGACTCCGCGATCAACTCGTACCTCCTCACCGGCACTCCCCCTCGCTCCGGCCTCCGCTGCTCCTGACCCCTCTCCCCC
>NZ_JBPQTX010000178.1:0-14290 GCF_051386555.1 Streptomyces sp. URMC 126 | reverse complement strand
CGCCCGCACCTGACCCTCCCCCCGTCCCCGTGGACGTCCCAGCGGAAAGAAGGCCCCCGCATGTCCCTGAACAGCTACGACAGTTGGTCCCCGCTGCGTGAAGTGGTCGTCGGCTCGGCCGAGAACTACTCCTCCCACGAACGGGAGCTCTCCTTCGACCTGTTCTTCCACGACGAGATGCCGTACAGCCGGATGTACTACCCACGCCACCGGGCGCCGGGCGAGGACGACGGCACCGACACCGGCGCCCGGCGCAGCCCGATCAAGCGGCGCTACGTCGAGGAGCTCCAGGAGGACGTCGAGGGGATGGTGGAGACGCTCACCTCCCTCGGCGTGACCGTGCACCGGCCCGCGCCGCTGGCGGAGACCATCGAGGTGCGCACGCCCACCTTCCGCGCCGCTGTCATCCCGGCGCTCAACGTCCGCGACAACAGCGTCGTCTTCGGTGACGAGGTCATCGAGACGGCGCCGCAGGTGCGCGCCCGCTACTTCGAGACGCAGCTGCTCAAGCCGGTGTTCGCCGACTACTTCCGGCGCGGCGCGCGCTGGACGGTGATGCCCCGGCCGCTGATGACGGACGCCTCCTTCGACCTGTCCTACGTCACGGCCCACACCGCCCCGGGCGAGCTGATGGAGCCGATCGCCGATCCCCGGCCGTCGCCGTACGACGTCGGGTACGAGATGATGATCGACGGTGCGCAGTGCCTGCGGCTGGGCCGGGACGTCTTCGTCAACGTCTCCACCGCCAACCACGCCCTCGGCTGCGACTGGCTGGAGCGCCATCTGGACGGCCGGTTCCGGGTGCACCGGCTGGATTCGCTGTGCGACAGCCATATCGACAGCACCGTGCTGGCGCTCCGCCCCGGGCTGCTGCTGGTGCGCACCCCGCGGATCGCCGAGCGGCTGCCCAAGCAGCTCCGCTCCTGGGACATGATCTTCCCGCCCGAGCCGGAGGACAACCAGTTCCCGGTGTACGACGACGAGGACCTGCTGCTCACCAGCCGTTACATCGACCTCAACGTCCTCTCCGTCGCTCCGGACACCGTCCTCGTCAACTCCGCCTGCCCGGAGCTGATCCGGACGCTGGAGGCGCACCGCTTCACCGTGGTGCCGGTGCGCCACCGCCACCGCCGCCTCTTCGGCGGCGGCCTGCACTGCTTCACCCTCGACACGGTCCGGGAGGGCTCCGCGCCCGAGGACTACCTGGGGGGCTGAGCGGTATGCGGGCTGTGGTGATGCGCCGCTTCGGCGGGCCGGAGGTGCTGGAGACCGCGGAGCTCCCGGAGCCGGTCGCCGGTCCCGGCGAGTCCGTGGTGGACGTCGTCCTGGCCGGGGTCAACTACGGCGACCTGGAGGTACGGGCGGGGATCTACCGGCCGCCGCGGCTGCCGGCGGTGCCGGGCGCGGAGGTCGTCGGCGTCCGGCGGCGGGACGGCCGGCGGGTGGCCGCGCTGCTGCGGGACGGCGGCGGCTACGCGGAGGTGGCCGTGGCCCGGGACGCGTACACCGTGGAGCTCCCGGGCGCCGCCGGTGTCGCGGAGGGCCGGAAGGAGCTGGACGACCTGACGGCGGCGGCCCTGGTCGAGCAGGGCTGCACGGCGTACGCCGCCCTGGTCACGGCCGGCCGGCTGCGGCCGGGCGAACGGGTCGCGGTCGCCTCGGCCGCCGGCGGGGTCGGTCATCTGGCGGTCCAACTGGCCCGCGCCCTCGGCGCGTCGGTCGTCGCCGGGACGGCGTCGTCCGCGCCCAAGCGGGAGTTCGTCCGGCGGCTCGGCGCGGACCACGCGGTCGCGGGACCCGAGGAGCTGCCGGGGCTCCTGCCGGACGGGGTGGACCTCTATCTGGACTCGCTGGGCGGCCCGCGCGTCGAGGCGGCGCTCGCCGCGCTGGCCCCCTTCGGCCGGCTGGTCTCCATCGGCCACCGCGAGGAGCCGGCCGTCGTCGCCGTGGACGCGCTCACCCGCCGCTCCCTCGGCGTGGTGACGCTGTGGATGCAGCAAGTCCTCGACACGCCGGGCCTGTTCGCGGAGGTGGCCGGGAAGGTCCTCGCCCTCGCCGGCGAGGGACGGCTGGTCCCGCACGTCGACCGGGTCGTGCCGCTGGACGGCGTCGCCCGGGCGCACGAGGCGGTCGCGGCCCGGGAGACGGCCGGGAAGGTGCTGGTCGACGTCCGGGCGGCGGGGTGTTGACACGGGGATTGTGTCCCGCACCGGCGCTGGGTAAGGTCCGGACGGGCCCGCGAAAGGGCCGTGATGGCACGCGGTGTAGGTGGGGAATTGTCTGTGGTCACGGGTAAAATAGTCCGCTTCGACGAATTCCGGGGGTATGGGTTCGTCGCCCCGGACACCGGCGGCGAGGATGTGTTCGTGCACGTCAACGACGTCCAGGCGGACAAGCGCCTGATCGTCCCCGGCGCTTTCGTCGAGTTCGCCGTGGAGGAGGGCGAGCGGGGCCTCAAGGCGTCCCGCGTCCGCCTGCTGGACCGGGCGCCCGGGCGTCCGGCCGACGCCCTGGCGGAGGACCCGGTGCCCGGCCCGGCGGGCGAGGACGGCGACTGCGACGTGCTGTCCGCCAAGGAGTTCACCGACGAGGTCACCGAACTCCTGCTGGGCGCGGCCCCCACCATGACGGCGGAACAGATCCTCCTCGTCCGCCGCCGCCTCGTCCGCCTCGCCGCCCACCACGGCTGGGTCGAGGCCTGAACCACGGGCCGGGTCCGCCCGCCGGTTCACCGGAAGGCGGCCCCGGCCCCATCCGTACCACCCGAGGGAACGAGCGTCATCGACACCGCGCAGCACCCCGGCCGCCCTGCCGCGTACTACACCGTCACGGCGTTCGCCAAGGGCGAGGACTTCCCCGCCTACGACATGGAACTGCCGGACGCCGGCCCGGAGTTCCTCGCCGGACTGTTCGGCATCCCGGTCGAGCGGTTCGCGAACGTGTACTCCCTGGAGGAGAGGCACCGGGCGGCCCTGGAGCGGACGGCCGGGCTCACCTTCGACCCGGCCGCGTACGACTACTTCCTGTACGTCACGGCCGCCGGCTAGCGGACCGGCTCAGCCCGGCGCGGGCGCGGTGTCCTCGCGCGCGCCGGCCGCCGCCCCGACGGGGTCGTGGCCGTGGATCCAGGCGAGGCGGTCGGGCAGGCCGGGCAGGTCCGCGTCGCGGGCGGCGGCCTCCGGGCCGTCGGGGAGGTGGAGACAGGTCGCGTTCCGTCGGGAGCCGGCCTGGATGGCGCGGGTCCGCGGGCGGCGCGCCAGCTCGTAGCGGCGCAGGGCGGCGGGCACCTCGTCCGGCGCGGCCCCGGCCAGCAGCCCGGCGAGGACGGCCGCGTCCTCCAGCGCCTGGTTCGCGCCCTGCCCGTGGTGGGGCAGCATGGGGTGCGCGGCGTCGCCGAGCAGGGTCACCCGGCCGCGCGTCCAGACGCGCCGGGGCTCGCGGTCGTAGAGCGCCCAGCGGCCGGGGCGGCCGACGGCGGCCAGCAGGCCGGTGAGGGACGGGTGCCAGCCGTCGAACGCGGCGAGCAGGTCGGCCGTCCGGCCCTCGGTGACCCAGGACTCGACGGTCCACGCGGGGTCCGGGACGACGGCCAGGAGGTTGAGCAGCCGTCCGCCCGCGACCGGGTAGACCACCACGTGCCGGCCGGGTCCGACCCACAGCCACAGGACGGGCTCGGCGAGTTCGGGCAGGTGCGGCAGCCGGCCGACGGGGACGAGGGCGCGGTAGCCGCTGGTGCCGGAGAACACCGCCTCGTCGGGGCCGAAGACGGCGTCCCGGACGGCGGAGTGGATGCCGTCCGCGCCGACCACCGCGTCCGCCTCGGCCGTCGAGCCGTCGGCGAAGCGGACGACGGCGCCGTCGGTGGTCTGCTCCACGCCGGTGCAGCGGGCGCCGAAGCGAACCGGCACCCCGTCGGCGGCGGCGAGCAGCGCGTCCTGGAGGGCGGAGCGTTCCAGGTGCCAGAAGGGGGCGCCGAACCGCCGCTCGTAGCTGCCGGCGATCCCGAGCCCGGCGACCGTCCGGCCCGTCCGCCAGTGCCGGAAGTCGACGCGCAGCGGGGCGACGGCGGTCGCCGCGAGCGGCCCGTCGACGTCCAGGGAGCGCAGCACCCGGTGGCCGTTGGCGCCGATCGCGACGCCGGCGCCGGTGGCCGTCGGCTCCGGCGCCTGTTCGTGGACGACGGCTTCGACGCCGCTCCGCCGCAGCGCGACGGCGGTGGCCAGCCCGCCGATCCCCCCGCCGACGACGGCGATCCGGGGCCGCCTTCCGGCCATGGTCCGCTCCCTCCGCCCGGCGGTCCACCCGTGTCCCGCCCGGACGCCGAGCCTACCCACCGGTCCGGGGAAAGCGCACGGGCCGGATCCCGGCGATCGGCCGGCGGGCGGGACACTGAGCCGGTCATGTGGCGGGTTTCCGACAGGAGTTGGCACATTATCGGAAGCGGGACGCGCGAGGGAGCCATCACGATCGGAGGGTGTCGAAGAAACGATCCTTCTCCTTCCGCGACCGCCCGATCGCGCTGCTGTCCTCGGGCCACGCCTGTGTGGACGTCTACCAGGGGGCGGTGGCCGCCCTGGTGCCCTTCTTCGTCTCCGAACGGGCCTACACCTACGCCGCCGCTTCCGGTGTCGTCCTGGCCGCCTCCCTGCTGTCGTCGGTGGTCCAGCCGCTGTTCGGGGCGCTCACCGACCGGTGGGCCATGCCGTGGCTGCTGCCGGTGAGCACGCTGCTGGCCGGGGCGGGGATCGCCCTGAGCGGCCTCGGCGACTCGTACGCGCTGACGCTCGTCGCCGTCGCGGTGACCGGGATCGGGGTGGCGGCCTACCATCCCGAGTCGGCCAGGGTGGCGCGCCGGGCCAGTGCGGGCAGCCATGTGGCGATGGGGTGGTTCTCCCTGGGCGGCAACCTGGGGTTCGCCGCGGCCCCCTTGCTGGTCTCCGCCGTCGTCGCCACCGGCGGTCTGCGGGCGACGCCGCTGCTGGTGCTCCCCGCGGTGCTCGGCGCGGTCCTGTGCGCGGCGGCGCTGCGCACGGTCCGCGCGCCGGACGGGACGGCGGGCACCCGGACCCGGTCCCGGACGGACGGCCGGGACGACTGGGCGTCGTTCCGCCGGCTGACCGGGGCCATCATGTGCCGTTCGGTCGTCTTCGTCGGTCTGAGCGCGTTCGTCTCCCTCCATGTGCGCCAGCGCACCGGCTGGGGGGAACCTGCCGGGACGGTGGCGCTGTTCGTGCTCTACGCGGGCGGCGCGGTGGGTACGGTGGCGGGCGGGAAGCTGGCCGGCCGGTACGGCCGGGTGACGGTCGTCCGCTGGTCGTACGCCGTGGCGGTCCCGGCGGTGGCCGGCATCGTCCTCGTCCCCGGCCCGGCGCTCTACCTGTTCGTCGCCCTGACCTCGGCCGCGCTGTACGTCCCGTTCTCCCTCCAGGTCACGCTCGGCCAGGACTACCTGCCCCGCCGGGTGGGCACCGCGAGCGGTGTCACCCTGGGCCTGGCGGTCAGCGTCGGCGGCGTCGCGAGCCCGCTCGTCGGCGCCCTCGCCGACGGCACGTCGCTGCGGGTCGCCCTGGCGCCGCTGATCGCCCTGCCCGCCCTCGGCTGGCTGCTGCTGCGCCCGCTGCGCGAGCCCGACGCGCCGGGGGCGCCGCGCGTGGTGTCCGGCGCGGTCCCGGAGTCCGCGCCCGACGCCCCGGGTACCCCTCGCGAGGCGTGATCCGCCCCCTCGCCGGGCGGCACCCCAGCCGCGCCGTTGGACGCCGGACGGCGTGGTGCGCGAGAGTGGTCGGAGACGTAATGATCAAGGAAAGGACAGTGCCGTGGCACAGGAAGTCCGGGGCGTGGTGGCGCCGGGGAAGAACCGGCCGGTGCGGGTCGAGACCATCGTGGTGCCGGACCCGGGGCCCGGCGAGGCCGTGGTGAAGGTGCAGGCGTGCGGCGTCTGCCACACCGACCTCCACTACAAGCAGGGCGGCATCAACGACGACTTCCCGTTCCTGCTGGGCCACGAGGCGGCCGGTGTGGTGGAGGCGGTCGGCGAGGGCGTCACCGAGGTGGCGCCCGGCGATTTCGTCGTCCTCAACTGGCGGGCCGTCTGCGGGCAGTGCCGGGCCTGTCTGCGCGGCCGGCCGCAGTACTGCTTCGACACGCACAACGCCCGGCAGAAGATGACGCTGAAGGACGGCACCGAGCTGACGCCCGCCCTGGGCATCGGCGCGTTCGCGGAGAAGACGCTGGTCGCCGCCGGCCAGTGCACCAAGGTGAACCCCGAGGTCTCCCCCGCCGTCGCCGGGCTGCTCGGCTGCGGTGTGATGGCGGGCATCGGCGCCGCGATCAACACCGGCGGGGTGGGACGCGGCGACTCGGTCGCGGTCATCGGCTGCGGCGGCGTCGGTGACGCGGCCATCGCCGGTTCCCGGCTCGCGGGGGCGGCGCGGATCATCGCCGTCGACATCGACGACCGCAAGCTGGAGACCGCCCTGCGCATGGGCGCCACCCACACCGTCAACTCGCGCACCGCGGACCCGGTCGAGGCGATCCGCGAACTGACCGGCGGTTTCGGTGCCGACGTGGTCATCGAGGCGGTCGGCCGCCCGGAGACGTACGAGCAGGCGTTCTACGCCCGTGACCTGGCCGGTACGGTCGTCCTGGTGGGTGTCCCGACCCCCGAGATGCGCATCGACCTGCCGCTGCTCGACGTCTTCGGCCGCGGCGGCGCCCTGAAGTCCTCCTGGTACGGCGACTGCCTGCCCTCCCGGGACTTCCCCATGCTGGTCGACCTGCACCTCCAGGGGCGGCTGGACCTGGCCGCCTTCGTGACCGAGACCATCGGCCTGGGCGACGTCGAGCAGGCCTTCGAGCGGATGCACCAGGGCGACGTGCTGCGCTCGGTGGTGGTCTTCTGATGGCGGCCCGGATCGACCACCTCGTCACCTCGGGCACGTTCTCCCTCGACGGGGGGACGTGGGAGGTCGACAACAACGTCTGGATCGTGGGCGACGACCACGAGGCCGTCGTCATCGACGCGGCGCACGACGCCGACGCCGTCGCCCGGGCGCTGGGCGACCGCCGACTGCTGGCCGTCGTCTGCACCCACGCGCACGACGACCACGTCAACGCGGCCCCGGAGCTTGCCGAGCGCACCGGCGCCCCGGTCCTGCTCCACCCCGACGACCGGCCGCTGTGGGACCGCACCCACCCGGACCGCGCCCCGGACGGCGAACTGACGGACGGGCAGGTGCTGCGGGTGGCGGGCACGGAGCTCACCGTGCTGCACACGCCGGGGCACGCGCCGGGCGCGGTCTGCCTGCACGCCCCGGAGCTGAACACGGTGTTCACCGGGGACACCCTGTTCCAGGGCGGGCCGGGGGCCACCGGGCGGTCGTTCTCCGACTTCCCGACCATCGTCGCGTCGATCCGCGACCGGCTGCTGACCCTCGACGGCGACACGGTTGTCCGGACGGGCCACGGCGACCCGACGACGATCGGCGCGGAGGCGCCCCACCTGGAGGAATGGATCGCCCGCGGCCACTGAGCGGGCCCGCCCACGACGCCGCGGCGGAACACCGGCACCTCGCGGAAACACCGCTTGAATGGGGGGAACAACATCATGGACATGACGGATCTGGTCGAGATCACCGAACCCGGCGAACTCACGGAGCTGCTCGGGGAACCGGCCCCGCGCGTCCGCGACAAGACCCGTGACCGGCTCGGCGAGATCGACCGGCGATGGCTGGAGCGGTCCCCGTTCTGCCTGGTCGCGACCTCGGACGCGGACGGCAACTGCGACGTCTCCCCCAAGGGCGACCCGGCCGGCGGCCTGGCGCTCGTCCTGGACGACACCACGCTCGCGATCGCCGAACGCCCGGGCAACCGGCGGGCGGACGGCTTCCGCAACATCCTCGCCAACCCCCACGTCGGCCTCGTCTTCCTGGTCCCCGGCCGCGGCGACACCCTGCGCGTCAACGGCCGCGCCCGCCTGGTGCGCGAGGCGCCGTTCCTCGACCGGATGACGGTCAGGGGGCACCGCCCGGTCCTCGCCCTGCTGGTCGAGGTCGAGGAGGTCTTCTTCCACTGCTCGAAGGCGTTCCTCCGGTCCGAGCTGTGGAAACCGGAGACCTGGCGGCCGGACGAGGTGCCCTCCCGGGCGCGCATCGCCCAGGCCCTGGAACGGCCCGGGGACTCGCTGGAGGAACTGGAGCGCTACTACGGGCCGCGGTACGCCGACCGCCTCTACGGCTGAGAGCGGGACGACCACGGCGGGAGCACCCGAGCTCGCCCCGCTGCGCGGGCGTGGCGCGTCCACGCCTCGCTGTTCCGGATCGCCGAGCGGCACGCGGCCACGGACGCGCGGCGGCGCCGCCAGGCCCACCCCTCGGCCGTCGGCCCGCACGAGGCCGTCCGGCTGGCGTCCTTCCCGCTCGGCGGCGTCGCCCGGCTGGAGGACGGCGAGCCGGAGGCGCACCGCGCCGACATCACCGCCGCCCTGAGCCCGGTACCGCTGACGCGCGGGGAGACGGACGAGCCGGAGGTCGGCCTCCTCAACTCGACCCGGGGGCGCGGCATGACCCGGCCGGAGATCGCCTTCGGGCTCGGGCCGGGCACGCCCCAGGCCGCGCGGCAGCGCTGCGAGCGTCTGGCCGACCGGACGGCGGCGGACGGCGAACGGCCGTAGGGCGGCCGTCCGGTGGCCGCGCGGGCCGGTCCGGGGCGGTGGTCCCGTCCGAGTGCGCCGTCCGTCAGCCCGCCGACGGTGCCGCGCCCCGCCGCGCGCCGCCGCCCCGCAGCGCCTTCTTGTCGACCTTGCCGGTGGCGTTGCGCGGCAGAGCCGCCACCACCTCCACCGACGTGGGGCACTTGTACCCGGCGAGCCGCTTCCGGCAGAAGGCCCGGAGTTCCGCCGGGTCGATCCGCACCCCGCCGACCGCCACCAGGACGGCCCGTACCGCTTCGCCCCACTTCTCGTCGGGCACACCGACCACGGCGGCTTCGGCGACGGCGGGGTGCTCGGCCAGCACCCGCTCCACTTCACTGGGACAGACGTTCTCGCCACCGGTGATGATCAGGTCCTTGAGGCGGTCCTCCACGAAGACGTAGCCGTCCCCGTCGATCCGCGCCAGGTCACCGGTGCGCAGCCAGCCGTCGTCGGTGACGGCCACCGCCGTCGCGGCGGGGTTGCCGAGGTAGCCCTTCATCCGCCGGCGGGTCCGGATCCAGAGTTCGCCCCGGTGGCCCGGCGGCAGGCCGGCCCGGGTGGCGGGGTCGACGACGCGGGCCTCGACCCCCGGCAGCGGGCGGCCCGCGGAGGCGAGGCGGTGGACTTGGGCGGGGTCGCGGTGGACCTCGGGGGACAAGGCCGTGGCGGCGCCGCAGAGTTCGGTCATGCCGTAGAGCTGGAGGAACCGCGTCGCGGGGAAGAGCGCGAGCGCCCGGCGCAGGACCGGCAGGGGCATGGGCGAGGCGCCGTAGAGGCAGTACCGCAGCCCGGCGAAGGCGGCGACCGCGTCCGGGCCGGCGTCCAGGATCCCGGAGAGCATGGCCGGCACCAGCAGGAGGTGGGTGGCGCCGTCGGCGACGGCGCGGCAGAGGGCCTCGGCCGTGGCGTCGCGCAGGACGACGGAGGGCGCGCCGGCGAGCAGCGCGGCGACGACGTAGCAGACGCCGCCGACGTGGAAGAAGGGGAGGACGGCGAGGCTCCGGTCGGCCGGGCCCAGCGGGAGGACGGCGAGCAGCGCGGCGCTCTGTCCCAGCATGCCCCGGTGGGTGAGTTCGGCGCCCTTGGGGGTGCCGGTGGTTCCGGAGGTGTAGAGGACGACGCAGGTGTCGTCCGGGTCGAGGTCGTCGCGGGCGGCGCGGGGTGTCGCGCGGGCGAGCAGTGCCGCGTGGGTCTCGGCGCCGCGGCCCGGCTCGGCGTGGTCGCCGGTGACGACCAGGCGGGGCGGGGCGTCCAGGGTGCCGAGGGCCGCGCGGACGGTGTCCAGCACCTCGGCGTCGGCGAACAGCACGGAGGCGCCGGAGTCGGCGACGACGTGGGCGAGTTCGGGCGGGGCGAGGCGCCAGTTGAGGATGGCGGTGGCCGCGCCGGCGCCGGCGGCGGCGAACACGGTCTCCAGGCAGACGAGGCTGTTGCGGCCGACGACGGCGACCCGGTCTCCCCGGCCCACGCCGAGGGCGTGGAGGGCGCCGCGGGTCAGGTCGGCGCGGGAGCGGAGCTCCTGCCAGGTGAGGCGCCGGCCGCCCGAGACGAGCGCTTCGGCGTCCGGCGCGCGGGCGGCCCAGTGCCCGGGCAACTCGTGGAGCAGGTACGGGCGTTGTGCGAGCGGTGTGGGCATCCGTTCCCCCGTTCGGCGCTCCGGGCAGCGTATCCGCGTGCCGTCGGGTCCGCCACGGGCGGGCGGTGGGGGAAAAGGAGATGGGGGCGGGCCGACGGGTCGGGCCGTCGGCGCGCCGGGCCGGTCAGGTGCCGGGCTTGCGGCCGTACACGAAGACGTCGTCGCCCTTGTGCAGCAGGTTCCAGTACGCCTGGGCGTCCTTCATCCGCATGTTGACGCAGCCGTGGGAGCCGGGCGGCGAGTAGACGCTGCCGCTGATGGCGTGGAACGCCTGGCCGCCGTCGAAGAACTGGCTGTACGGCATGCTGACGTCGTACAGCGACGAGCGGTGGTTCTTGTCGCGCCAGTAGACCTTCTTGAGGCCGGTGCGCGTGGCGTAGCCCTTTCTGCCCGAGCGTATGTGGACCGGGCCGTACTTGATCTTCTTGCCGTCCTGTATCCAGCTCACCTGCCGGGTCAGGTCGACGCAGGCGATGCGGCCCTTGTCGGTCGGGCAGGAGACCTTGGCGGGTGCCTTGGCCGGGGCCTTGGCGGGGGCCGCCTCGGCGGTCCCGCCGGTGGCCACGGCCAGCGGGACGGCCAGTCCGGCGGCGCCCAGCACGACGCCCAGCCGGGTCCGCAGAGGGGTGCGTTTCATTGTCATGAACGGTAAGACCATCGAAATCCCCACTTGGTTGCATACCGCACTCGCCACTTCCGGCGGAGTCCGGTCCCCCTCCGGACTCCGGTCGGCCGGTCGTCGCCCCGGGGCCGGTCCCGGCCGGGCGGCGCCCGCGAACTCCCGTACGCGGCGGTCCTTGTCGCACCCTCCTGGTGTCCCGCCTTCCCCCACCGGCCTCGCCGACTCCTCCCCTCCCCACCCCTCTCCCCCGGCACCCGCGAGTGACCCAGGACACGGCCGCACGAAGCGAGTTGTGCCATGGTCCCCGGATGAGCGCGCACACGGACCCGTCCGGACCGGTCACCGTCCGGCTCGCCGACTACGCCCCCGCCGAGATCCTCGGCGACGCCCCCGACCCGTTCGGCGTCGACGGCTGGGGACTCACCTGGCGGCCCAAGGACGAGCACTTCGGCGTCCGGTGGGACGGCCGCCTGGTGGCCCACGCCGGGCTGGTGGCCCTTCCCCTGACGGCCGGCGGCGTCCGGATGGAGGTGGCGGGCCTCGGCGGGGTCGCCGTGGCGTCCGCGGCGCGGGGCCGCGGCCTCGCCCGGCTCGCCGTGGCCGCCGCGACGGACCACGCCCGGGACCGGGGGTTCTCCTTCGGCCTGCTCTTCTGCCTGCCGGACCGGGCCGGCCTCTACGAGCGGCTCGGCTGGTACCCGGCCGCGGACGAGGTGGTGGTGGAGCAGCCCGCGGGCCCGCGCGTCATGCCGCTGCGCACCATGTGGACGCCGCTGCGGGCGGGGGCCGAGTGGCCGCCGGGTCCGGTACGGGTGCACTCGCTGCCGATGTGACGCGGCGCCCCGCCCGGGCGCCCGGCTCCGCCTTGGGTCAGCGGCCCCCGAAGCGGACGCTGGAGAACGTCATCTTCCGCTCCGCGCGCTGCCCCGGAGCGAGGCGCACGGCCGTGCCCGCGCACTTCTTGCCGCTGAAGATCGTGGCCGGGGACCCCGTCCCGTTGTACGCGCCGTGCACTTCCTGGCTCATGGTGTAGCAGCGGTTGTCCGGCGGGTTCTCGACGAAGAACGGCTTGTCGCCGGGGCCCAGGAAGGAGAACGGGCCCTTCGCGGCCACCGCCGCGTCCACGGGTCCGGCCATGGCGAGCGCGAGTCCGGCGAGTGCGACGACGATCGGACGGAAGAGGCGCATCTGTGGTCCTTTTTGCCGATAGTGGGCGATGAGCCCGAATTGACTTCACCGCCCTCAACGACGCCGCCCCGCGCACGACACGTCCGGTGTCAACAATCCGCCGCACCCGGTGTCAACCGTCCGCCACGCACGGTGCCGACAGGCCGCCGCGCGCGGGACGGGCGCCGGACACCGGTTCACCGCCGCACCCGGTTGCGGACGGCGACCGCGGTGAGGCCCAGCAGGACGGGCGCCACCAGCCGGAACGCACCGTCGACACAGGTGCCGGCGAGGGTGAGGTCCGCGGGGCCGGCGCGGAGGCCGACGGCGTTCAGCACCGTCCGTACGGAGGTCTCCAGCCGGTCCCCCGCCCTCCGCCGCTCCGGTGCGGCCCGTTCGGCCGGTACGGCCCGGGCGGCGGACGCGGCCCGCACGGCCGGCCGGTGCGGCTCCGGCGGGACGCCCCACAGGGCCACCGCCGCGACGGCCGCCACCGTCGTGGCCGCCAGCCAGAGCAGGGTGCGGCCGACGCGCAGCGCGTAACCGGAGACCGCCCAGTACAGGAACAGCAGGGCGCGCTGACCGTCCGCCCGTTCGCCGGCGTGGCGGCGCATCTCCATCTCGCCGTAGTGGAAGTCGCCCGCGCCCGGGTGGTTCTTCCCGTTCTCCAGCGAGGTCCGGAGCTGCCGGTAGGTGGAGGCGAGCGCCCCGGGCGTGCGGACCTCGACGCCCTCGGGCGCCGGCGTCCAGCCCCGGGAGCCCCGGGCGGCACGCCAGTGGTGCTCCTCGGCCAGGACGCGGCGCGGGGTCCACCGCCGGAAGAGCGGCATCCTGCGGCCGGGGGCGCGGGCGAAGACGCAGCAGCCTTCCAGGCCGAGCCGGTCGAGGTGGAGGGCGCCGCCGAACAGGCAGTCCGAGAGGTCGAGGTCGTTCAGGGCGAGGTTCCCGGCGTCGGAGCCGCTGAGCGAGCGGACCCGGACGCCGGGCCCGCTGCCGGTGACCACCTCCTCGAACGGCGGCCGTCCGCCGGCCGCCCCGGGCAGGAACGGCCGGGGGTGCGCCGTGACGCTCAGCGACCGTTCGGCGATCACGTCGACGAGGTCCACGGTGGCGTACCGCAGCCGCAGCGCGGCGGCGGAGGCCCAGAAGGACTTGCGGCAGTCGACGGTCCCGGCGGCGGCCTCCAGGGTGGTGGTGCCGAGGAACCGGGTCCGGGAGAGGTCGAGGGTGCCCCGGCAGGCCAGCGGTCCCAGGGTGGGGGCGGCCCGGAAGGTGGCGCCGCGGAACGTGACGCCGTCGTGGAAGACGGTGGCGCCGAGGTAGCAGTCGCCGTGGAAGTCCGCCTCGCGGAAGCACACTTCGCCGTGCAGGCGGGCCGCGCTGAAGTGGGCGCTGTCGGAGAACACGGCGTGGGCGAAGCCGGCGCCGGCGGCGAACTCCGCCCGGCTGAAGCCCGCGTCGCGGCCGAAGCGCGCCTCGCCGAAGCCGGCGTGCCCGGCGAATTCCGCCGCGTGGAACCAGGCACCGTCCGGGAACGACGCCTTGCGGAACGACGCCTCGCCGCCGAAAGCGGTGTCGTTGAAGTCGGCGCGGCCCAGGAACGTCGCGCCGTCGAAGCAGCCGCCGTCCGGGAACGCCGAGCCCGTGAAGCGCGCCTCGGCGAGGAACAGGGCCTCCTCGAACGCCGCGTGGCCGACGACCGCGCGGCCGGAACCGCCGTCGCGGAGGGCGTCCAGGAGCGCGTCGAGGAGGCCGTCGGTGAAGGCGGTGCCGCGGTGGTCGACGGCGGCGCCGGGGCGCAGTCCGGCGAGGTAGGCCGCGCGGCCGGCCCCGTCCAGGTGGGCGAGGCAGGCGCGGGGCCCGCCGCCGGGCCGGGGCACCGCCCGGCCGCGGCAGCCGACGGGGTCGTCCGGTCCCGCTCCGCGGCCGCAGGACGGCCAGACCGGCGGCCGGGGTGCGCGTGTCATGCCGAGCGGGACGCGGCGGCCGGGCGGCCCGGTTCCCCGCCGGCGGCCGGAACGCGCGGCCCCTCGGCTCCCCTTCCGCACCCGAGCACATCCGAAAGGAGGGCACCTTAAAAGCAAAAAGGGACCTATAAAAGCGAACATCCCCGAAGCGGAGCGATCCCGCCGCTCTAGCGTCCCGCCATGACGTCCTCTCACCCCACCCCACC
>NZ_JBPQTX010000177.1:0-14295 GCF_051386555.1 Streptomyces sp. URMC 126 | reverse complement strand
GGCGGGGGGCGGTCCGGGGCAGTTCGGCGGGCCGCCGGGGCGGCCTCACACCGCCCGCCCGGTGCGCGCCCCAGGGCATCCTCCCATCCGGTCCGGAGGATGCCCCGTGCGGGCGCCCTGTCAGACGCGGTCGCCCCGGCGCCGGCGCGCGAAGACGACGGCCCCGGCACCGGCGACCACGAGCGCGCCCGCCCCGAGAGCGAGCGGGACGGTCCGGTCGGCGCCGGTGGCCGCGAGATTGCCGCTGCTGCCGGTGCTCCCGCCGCTGCCGCTGCCGCCCGACGAGCCGTAACCGGTGGACGTCGAGCCGGTTCCTCCCGTCCCGGTCCCACCGGTCGTGGTGTCGGCCGTGGAGGCCGAGGCCGACGGCGACGGAGAAGCCGTCTCGGACGCGGTCCGGCCGGGTGCCGGGGAACTGGTCGAGGGGCTGGGGCTGCGGCTGGGCTTGCCCTTGCCGCTGGTGTCACCACCGGGGTCGGGGGAGCCACCGGTGCCACCGGACGTACCAGTCGAGCCACTGCCGCCTGAGCACTTGACGACGTACGTCGGCTTCGCCCAGCCCTCGGAGTCGATGAACAGGAACGGCCGCTTGGCCAGCCCGGGAATCGCGCTGACAGTGGAAGTCAGTGCGTTCGTGGCTCCCTGGTTCTTCTTGCGGGGTACGGCTCCGCGGTCGGCCGCCTTGACGTCCGACGAGCAATTGCATTGCAGACGCTTCAGCCAGCGGACTCCCCGATCGGCATTCGTTCCGTCGCCGTTCGCCGTCAGCGCCTGGACGGCGAGAGCGGTGCCGCCGACGCTCTTTTTCCCATCGGTCCCGTTGAAGGAACCGTTGGGCTTCTGCTGCTTCTGCAGCCAGGTGAAGGCTTTGCTGACGACCTTTTTGGCGTCGGGGTTGCTCTCCTTGAAGGGGATCAGTGCCTGGAGCGCCATCGCCGTGCCCTCGACATCCGACGTGCACGTCTTGGGGTCGGGCCGCGCCGCGGAGGAAAACCCGTCATCACGGGCACAGTGAGTGGTCACCAGGTGGGCAACCGCATGGGGCAACGCCTCGTCGCGCACCTTCTCCGCCACGTCCGCGTTCTTGATGCGGGACTGGCTTTGCTGCAGAGCGAGGATCGCGAGCGACTGGGCGGAACGGCTCGCCTTGTCCTGGCCGGGGTCGAGTTCCGTGTCCTGGAACTGGCCATTTTTCTGCTGCGTGTGCAGCAGGAGGTCGATCAGGTCATGGCCGCCACCCCCCTTCCTCGGGTCGCCGCCGAAGGCGGTCGGGTCACGGTCCTCGATGGCGGCCACGAGGGCGAGTTTGGCCGCCGCGCCCGCGGATACGGCCTTTCCACGGGTCGGGTGAAGATAGCCCCCGGCCTGCTTCTGCAGCCAGTTGGTGGCCCGGTCCGCCGCCTCGCGCGCGGTCTGGCTCGCCGCCGCACCGATCACGAAGTCCGCGGTCAGCCCGACGTCGTCACCGGGGAGGTGGTCACCCTGGGCGGCATCGGGTTCGGTGCCGTCGCCGTCGACGAGCCGGGACACGGCCCAGGTGACGGCCGCCTTGTCAGGCGAGGCGAGTGACGCGTCGGAAGCGCTCTTCTCCTCCGCCCCGGCGGGCAACGCCACCACCGTCGGAATCAGGAGCGCCGTGCCGAGCAGGGCGCCGGACAGAGCGACGGCCGTTCTCGGACGTACGGACTGTGACATGCGGTTTCTCTCCTCAGGAGGTCAGCGGCGGGGGACCGGCGCGTCGTGCGTCACCCGGCGGGCGGTGGGACGCGGCACGGTGCGGACGGCGGGTACGGCGGGTACGGCGGAAGTTTCGGCGTAGACGCCAAGGCCCGTGGCGGACGGTCGGGGTACGGCCGGAAGGAGTCGTCTCCGGCGGGACGGTTCCGGGCAGGCCGCAGCCGGGCCGGTGGGATCTCCCGTCCCCCGGCCCCCGCGCCCCGATCCTCGGCCGCCGCACCACGAACGGCCCACGCGTGGAACGCGTCCCACCGCCAAGGGCATAAGGCGCACGCCCGGCCGCCGCCACCGCCGCTACCAACGCCCGACCGCCGTACCGGCACGGCAACGGCGGCCGGGTACCACACGTGCCTCAAGAGGAATCCCGATGCGGGTGCTCTTTCAGGTGACCGTCCCACGCCGTGCGGAACCCCAGGGTCAGCTCCGGAAGCCCGGCCGCCCGGGTCACCGCGATCTTGCCTTGGTACCGACGGCAGACGCCGCACTCCTCCCGCGTCGGATAGAGCAGCGGCCCGCCGGAGTGGGGTACCGAAACCAGGGGACCCAGGTCCCAGATAGGGGCGGGCAGGTTCATGAACATCCGCCTTGAGGTTCGGGCCCGGACTCGGCACCGGGCCGGATCGACACTTGCCGCCAGTCAACAGCCCTGACAAACCCCGAAGTGACCCCGTGAGATGACGCCAAGACGGAGTCGGGCCTGCTCCTCGCGTCTACGCTTCGCCCAACACCGAGGAGAGGGATGCGGTGAAACCGACACAGCACCCAGGGCACGTCGTAGCGAGTTTGCTCGACGACGCACGGTTCACCGACGCGTGCGCGAGACGCGACATGGGCGCGGTCTTCCGCATGCTCAACCACCGTGGCATCAGCACCCGCCGCATCGCGGAACTGGCAGGCGTCTCGCAAGGCCGCCTCTACGACTACATGAACGGCAAGAGCCGGGTCGAGAAGCCGGCGCTCTTCGAAGAGATCGCCGACGGGTTACGCATCCCGGGAAAGCTGCTGAGGATCGCCGACCGGCCGTGGGAACCGCATCCGGAACCTCCCGGACCTGAAGAGCGGACAGCGCCGGCGGCCGACGACGTGACCGCCGTGAACGCCTTCCGCGAGGTGGACAAATCGACGGGCGGCGGACGTGTGTACCAGGCTGTGGTGCGCCACCTGCACGAGCGGGTCGCCCGGAGGCTCGTCGCCTCGGAGAGCGACACCCAATCCTTCGCGGCGGCGGCTTCGTTCTCAGAGATGGCGGGCTGGATGGCCCATGACTCCGGCCGTGACGACCTGGCGGCCGGGCACTTGACGCGCGCCCTGCATCTCGCTCGCGTATCCGGAGACTGGTCACTGTCGGCCAATATCGCGGCGAGCAGCAGTCACCTCGCACTCCAGACTGGTGACGCGCTGAAAGCGGCGCATTGGGCGAGCGTCGGCCTCGGCTTCGCCGCCAAGGGTCCCGACCTGCCCGCTCTTTCAGCTCGGCTTCTCGCGATGGGCGCGAGGGCCGCCGCGGCGGGAGGGAGACCAGCCGCAGCGGTTCGCTGTCTCGCTCAGTCGCAAGAGGCTCTGGAAAGGTCACCGTCGACGACCCACCCGTGGGTGAGCCCCTTCGACACGACTTCTCTGGCCAGTGAGGCGGCTCTGGCCATGCGAGACATGGCGTCCTACGGCAAAGCCCTCGCCTACGCGGAACATGCGACCGAATCTCGGGAAGGGAACCGGGTGCGCTCCCTCGCGTTGAACCGCATCAACTTGGTCAGCATCCATGCCCGTCGGAACGACTGGGATGCCGTGGTGCACCATGGGACGGATCTGCCGGCCATCAGCCCGGCACTGGGCTCGGTTCGAGTGATGCGGCACATGTCCTGCTTGAGGCACCAGCTCCTGCCGCATCGCGCGTATCCACCACTTCGAGAGCTCGTGGCCAGGATGGACGATTTCGGAAGAACGCAGTCACTGCTCCTGGCCGACCTGGTGCCGGAGCACGACGAAGGCGCGCAGGCATGAAACCGACCCCTTCCGACCCCGAAGCCTGGAACGCGTACCTGGCGGAGGGCAACGCCCGGCAGGCGCGCAAGCGGGTGAGCGCCGATATGCTGCTCCGGGACGTGGCGGGTGACTTCCTGTTGGTGAAGCCCACCTACAAGCCCGGCTGGGACCTCCCCGGCGGGATGGCCGAGGCCAATGAGGCACCGGATCTCGCGGCGCAGCGGGAGTTACGGGAGGAGTTGGGCGTAGAGGTGACGGCGGGTGGGCTGCTCGTCGTGGACTGGGTGGCGCCGCACGGACCTTGGGACGATCAGATCGCCTTCGTGTTCGACGGCGGAGTGCTCGACGCCGCGACGGTCGCCGGTCTGCGTCCCTGCGACGGAGAGTTGTCCGAGCTGGCGTTCTTCGCGGCCGGACAAGCTCGGCGCCTCCTGGGCGCCCGCCTGGCCCGGCGCTTCACCGCCGCCGTGGCCGCGCTGAGGGAAGGAGCCCCCAGGTATCTGCGCACAGACGGCCACGGTCCTCTCTGAAACTGCGTCGCAGGTGAGCGGGAGGCTGCAAGCCGGCCCCGCATCCCGCCACCTGTCACCTGTCCCCCGACACGAAACCGCACCCGCTGACGTCGCGGCACCGCTACGGCGCATGCCGCTTGGCGGCGAGGCGCTGATCGCCCCCTATCCGGACCGGGGCCGCATGCCGCGGGCCGAGGAGCCGCGCACATGGTGGAGAAGCTCTGCACATCTCGCACATCCCGGCCCGCCGGGCGTGGACAGCACGGCCTACGGGACGGTCATCACCGTGTGGACCTGCGCCTCGGACTACCCGCCGGAGCAGCACTGGGTGATGCGGTACTGAACGGACGGCTTCCCGGTCGGCTGACCTCGGCCCGGCGGTCGGAGCTCGGCGGCATGCGGGCCGAAGGCGGGCTCTCGGCGGTCGAGCCGGCCGCATCACATGTCAGAGGCCGGTCGAAAGACGGTCGGGGCGGGCCCGGGGTTTCCCCCGGACCCCCCCCCCCCCCCCCCCCCCCCCCCCCGACGCGCTATGCCTCACGGCTCGGTGAGCGTCAGACCCGCTCGTTCTCCCGTTCCGCCGGCTTCTCCGTCGCGGCCGGGGCCGGCTGGGCGGCCTTGCGCGGGAGGAGGAGGGCGACGACGACGGTGCCGATGCCGAGGATGACGGCGCCGACGACGCTGGTGTGGGCGACCGAGTCGGCGAACGCCTTGTGGACGGCCTCGACGACGGTCTGCGCCTGCTGGGCGCCGAGGGCGGCGGCCTTCTCCGGGCCGACCTTGGGCGCGGCGCCGGCCGCGACCTGCTTGCCGACCTCCTTGGCGACGTAGAGACCCGCGCCGACCGAGTCCTGGGCGGCGGAGAGCGCCTTCTCCGGCAGCTTGGGGCCGCCCGCGGCGGCGGCCTTGGCGGCGGCGTCACCGAGGTTGGAGGAGTAGGTCTTGGCGAGCACGGTGCCGAGGATGGCGATGCCGAGGGAGCCGCCGAGCTCGATGGAGGTGCTGTTGACGGCACCGCCGACGCCGAGCTGGCTCTCCGGGAAGGAGCCCATGATGGCGTTGGTGCAGGGCGACAGGGACAGGCCGATGGCCAGGCCCAGGATGATCAGCGGCAGGACGAAGTCGCCGTAGGACGAGGACGCGTCGACTCGGGTGAGGAGCGCGATCGCGACCGTGCCGACGGTCATGCCCAGCGCCACCGTGATCTTCATGCCGAAGCGCGGGGTGAGCAGCGCGGTCAGCGCGCCGCCCACGAACACCGCGCCGGCCAGCGGCAGCATGCGGACGCCGGTGTCCAGCGGCGAGTAGCCGAGCACGAACTGCAGGTGCTGGGTGAGGTAGTAGAAGGCGCCGAAGACGGCGAGGAAGAAGAGGGCGACCGCCAGCGTGGAGCCGGCGAAGGCACGCTGGGCGAAGCGGCGGACGTCCAGCACGGGACGCGGGTGGCGCAGCTCCCACAGCACGAAGCAGACGAGGCCGACGCCGGCCACGACCGCGGCCGTGATGGCCTTGGCGCCCCAGCCGAAGTGCGGTCCCTCGATGATCATGTAGATCAGGGAGCCGACCCAGATGACGGACAGCAGGCCGCCGATGTAGTCGATCTTCTCGACGTTCTCCGCCTTGGACGGCGGCACGAGGAACAGCGCGCCGACGACGCCCAGCAGCGCGATCGGCACGTTGATCAGGAACGTCGAGGCCCAGCCGTGGTCCTCCAGCAGCGCGCCCGCGACCAGCGGGCCGACGGCGATGGCGAGACCGGCGGTGGCCGTCCAGATGGTGATGGCCTTGGCCCGCTCGGCGCGCGGGAAGGTCGCCGCGAGCAGCGACAGCGTCGCCGGCATGATCATGGCCGCGCCGACGCCCATCGCGGCGCGGGACGCGATGACGCCCGCCGCGCTGTCGACGAGGGAGCCCGCGACCGACGCCCCGGCGAAGACCAGGAGGCCGAGGACGAGGGCGCCCCGGCGGCTGTACTTGTCACCGACCGCGCCCAGGATCAGCATCAGCGCGGCGTACGGCACGGTGTAGCCGTCGATGACCCACTGGAGGTCGGAGCTGCCGAGGCCGAGGCTCTGGACCATGTCCGGGGCGGCCACCGTCAGCGAGGTGTTCGCCATGACGATGATCAGCAGGCTGATGCAGAGCACCCCCAAGGCCCACCAGCGTCGCGCGTACGGCCCGTCCATCGCGTCGACGGGACGCGATATCCCCAGGCGCATGGCATTCGTCCTTTCCTCGTTCTTGCACACGGTTGTGCAATTACCCACTGGTGTGCAATGTAAGGGGGGTGGACGGCGGTGTGCAAAATGAGGGGGAAAATAAGGGGGAAGGCCCTCGGCGGGCCGGACGGGCCCGACGGAGAAGAGAACCGATGACCGGCAGAGCGAACGCCAATCGCCGCCGCATCCTGGACGTCGCCCTCGCGGAGCTGCTGCGCGACCCCGAGGCGAGCATGGACCAGATCGCCCGCGCGGCCGGCGTCGTCCGGCGTACCGTCTACGGACACTTCCCCGGCCGCGACGCGCTGGTCGCGGCCCTGGTGGACGACGCGGCGGAGACGGTCGGCGCGGCGCGCGCCGCGGCGCTGCGGGCCGTCGGCGACCCCGACGACGCGGCGGAGGCGCTGGCCCGCGCGATCCTCGCGGTGTGGGAGATCGCCGACGGCTATCGCCTGCTGGTCTCCATGGCGCAGCGCAGCGTCACGGTGGAGGGGATCCTGCGCCGGCTGGAGCCGGTGCGGCGGGAGAGCGAGGCGTTGCTCCGGCGCGGTCTGGAGGCGGGGCGCTTCACGTCCGTCCTGCCCGCGGCCGCCCTCGCCTACGTGCACGAGCAGATCCTGTTCGGGCTGCTCCAGGCCGTCAACGACGGGCTGCTCCCCCCGGAGCGGGCGGGCCGCTCGGCCGCCGTGACGGTCCTGACGGCGGCGGGCGTCCGGGCGGAGGAAGCGGCGGAGCTGGTGGAACGGATCGCGGCGGAGCGGGTGGAGGCCTGACGCGGCGTCGGATCCGCGGCGGCACGACGACGAGGGGGCCGGGGTCGGATCACTGTCCGATCCCGGCCCCCGCGTCGGAAACCTCTCAGACGCCCGCCGGCGCCCGACCCGCCTCGCGCGGCTCATCCGGCCCCTCCGGTCCCCCAGGCCCCGAAGGTCCCCCAGGCCCCGAAGGTCCCCCAGGCTCCGAAGGACCCGCAGGCTCCGAAGGTTCCGCAGGCCCCGCCGCCCCATCCGCTTCCCGTGACTCCCGCGGCTCCTGCCCCTCCTGTGACCCCACCGCCCCATGCCCGTCCGCCGTCAGCGTGCTCTCGTCGAAGGGCAGCCGTCCGGCGAGGACCTCCCGGGCCCGCTCCCGGTCGATCTCCTTCGTCCAGGTGCCGACGAGGACCGTCGCGACCGCGTTCCCGGCGAAGTTGGTCATGGCGCGCGCTTCGCTCATGAAGCGGTCGATGCCGACGATCAGGCCGACGCCGTCGACGAGTTCGGGCCGGTGGGACTGGAGGCCGCCGGCGAGCGTGGCCAGTCCGGCGCCGGTGACGCCCGCCGCGCCCTTGGACGCGACGATCATGAACAGCAGCAGGGAGACCTGCTGCCCCAGGCCGAGCGGCTTGCCCATCGCCTCGGCGATAAACAGCGAGGCCATGGTGAGGTAGATGGCGGTGCCGTCGAGGTTGAAGGAGTAGCCGGTCGGCACGGTGATGCCGACGACGGGCCGGCTGACGCCCAGGTGCTCCATCTTCGCGATGAGCCGGGGCAGTGCCGACTCCGACGAGGAGGTGGACAGGATCAGCAGGAACTCCCGCCCCAGGTACCTCAGCAGCCGGAAGATGTTCACCCCGGGCCCGGCCACCAGGCGCAACAGCGTCCCCAGCACGACCACGACGAACAGCAGACACGTCGCATAGAAGCCGATCATGATGACGGCGAGCGACTTCAGCGCGTCGACGCCGGTCGCCCCGACCACCGCGGCGATGGCGCCGAAGGCGCCCACCGGCGCCACCCACATGATCATGGACAGCACCCGGAAGACCAGCTTCTGCACGTGCCCGATGCCGCGCAGCACCGGCTCCCCCGCGCCGCCCATGGCCTGGAGGCCGAAGCCCACCAGCAGGGCCACCAGCAGCGTCTGCAGTACCTCGCCGCCGGTGAGGGCGGAGACCAGGGTGGTGGGGATGATGCCGAGGAGGAACGCGGTGGTGGACTCGTGCGCGTTCTTGGCCTGGGCCTCGCCGGCGTGCCGGACCGCGTCCGTCAGGTGCAGGCCGCTGCCGGGCTCCAGCAGGTTGCCGACCAGCAGGCCGATGGCCAGCGCCACGCTCGACATCAACAGGAAGTAGCCGAGCGCGAGTCCGCCCACCGCGCCGACCTTGGCGGCCTTGCGCACCGATCCGATACCGAGCACGATCGTGCAGAAGATGACGGGCGAGATCATCATCTTGATGAGATTGACGAACCCGGTGCCCAGCGGCTTCAGTTCGACGGCCGTGCCCGGGGCGGCGAAGCCGACCGCGATACCGGCCAGCACCGCCGCGATGACGGCGAGGTAGAGGTAGTGGGTCCGGTCCCGCTTCCCGGCCGCCCGTTCCGGCGGTCCCGGCCGTCCCGGTGGTCCCGGCGGGGTGGACGGTGACGTCGTCTTCACGGCTGTCACGTGGGGCTCCTCGTCGTCGCGGCTCGTGCGGACCGACCCCGCCCGTCCGTTCGGCGGAGTCCCGCAGACTATGCACGCCACTGTGACGGCGGTCACCCTTGCGTGCATTACGTTCACGAATGGGCCGCGGGGCACACTGTCGGCCATGCGCACACCTCGCATACGTTCCCGCAGCCTCGCCGGCCAGCTCTTCGCCGTGCAGATCGTGCTGGTGGCCGCGGTGGTGGCGGGGTGCGCCGCGTTCGCCTGGATCTCCGACCGCGCGGAGGCCGAGAAGGCCGCGCGCCGGCAGGTGACCGCGACGGCGACGGCGGTCGCCGCGTCCCCCGCCGTCGCCGCGGCGGCCGGATCGGAGCACCCCTCGCGTACGCTCCAGCCCTACGCGGAGCAGGTGCGGCGCGACACCGGCGTGGACTTCGTGACCATCATGAGCCCGCGGGGCACCCGTTGGACGCACCCCGACCCGGCCAGGATCGGCGAGCGCTTCCTCGGCCACACCGCGCCCGCCCTGGAGGGACGGGTGTTCGCGGAGACGTACACCGGCACGCTCGGCCCGTCCGTCCGAGCCGTCGCCCCCGTACGGGACCGGCACGGCCGCGTCACCGCCCTGGTCAGCGCCGGCATCACGGTCGACGCGATCAGCGCGCGACACCGGCGCCAGGTCGTCGCCCTGCTCGCCTTCGCCGCGGCCGTCCTCGCGCTGGGCGGCGCCGGGACGTACGTCCTCAACCGGCGGCTGCGGCGGCACACCCACGGGATGAACGCCACCGAACTGGCCCGGATGCACGACTACCACCAGGCCGCCCTGCACGCGGTACGCGAGGGGCTGCTGATGCTGGACGGGCAGCGCAGGGTGGCCCTCGTCAACGACGGCGGCCGGGAGCTCCTCGGGTTGCGCGGGACGGACGCCGTCGGCCGGCACGTCACCGACCTCGCCCTGCCCCGGTCGCTGACCGACGCCCTGCTGGCGCCCGAGCCGCGCGTCGACGAACTGCACCTGACCGCCGACCGTACGCTCGTCGTCAACACCTCGCCGGTCTCCGGCGGTCAGCACCGCGGCACCGTCGTCACCCTCCGGGACCACACCGAACTCCAGGCCCTCAGCGGTGAACTGGACTCCGTCCGGGGCTTCGCCGAGGCCCTGCGCTCCCAGGCGCACGAAGCCGCCAACCGGCTGCACACCGTCGTCTCGCTGATCGAACTCGGCCGCGCCGAGGAGGCGATCGGCTTCGCCACCGCCGAACTGGAGCTCGCCCAGGCCCTCACCGACCAGGTGGTGGCCGCCGTCGCCGAACCGGTCCTCGCCGCGCTGCTGCTCGGCAAGGCCGCCCACGCCAACGAGCACGGCGTGGAACTCCTCCTCTCCCCCGACAGCCACGTGGACGACGGCCTGCTGCCGCCCGCCCTGCCCACCCGCGACCTGGTCACCGTCCTCGGCAACCTCATCGACAACGCGGTCGACGCGGCCGGCCCGCGCCCCGGCGACGGCCTCCCCGCCGGCGCCGCCCGGGTCACCGTGACCGTCCGCCCCGACGGCGACGACCTGCTGCTGCGCGTCACCGACACCGGCCCGGGCCTGCCACCCGGAACGGCCGACGAGGTCTTCCGCCGCGGCTGGTCCACCAAGGGCGCCGACGGCACCGCACACGGCCACGGCCTCGGCCTCGCCCTCGTCCGCCAGGCGGCGGTGCGCAACGGCGGCACGGTCGAGGTGGGCCGGGCCCCGTCGGCCGGCGCGGAGTTCACGGTCCGGCTGCCGCTGCGGGGGACCGCCGGACGGCCGGACGGGACCGACGCCCCGACGCCGGGCCGGACCGGAGCCGAACGGCCGCACCGCACGGGCGTCCCGGCGCCGGACCGGGCCCGAGCCGAACAGCCGCACGGCACCGAAGTCCCGACGCCAGACCGGACCCCAACCGAACGACCGCACCCCACCGACACCCCGACGCCAGACCGGACCCCAGCCGAACAGCCGCACCGCACCGACGTCCGGCGGCGAGGGGACGCCCGCATGGAACGGACGAACAGGACCGGTTCCGCAGCACCCGACGGGTCCGCCCTGGCGGGGACGGAGAGGGCCGGGGCCGCGTCGCCGGCCGGAAGCGCCACCGAACGACGGGACCGGACGTGCGCCGGCCTGCCCGACGGGTCCAACGGCCCCACCGGCGTGCCGCCGAGCGGTTCCGGTGGGCGACCGTGACGCCACCCGTACCGCCGCCGCCCGCCCCCGCCCCGCCGATCCGCGTCCTCGTCGTGGAGGACGACCCGGTAGCCGCCGACGCCCACGCCCTCTACGTCCGGCGGGTCCCGGGCTTCGCCGTCGCCGGGGTGGCGCACTCGGTGGGGGACGCCTCGCAGTTCCTCAAGCGCTCCCCCGCCGACCTCCTGCTGCTCGACCTCTACCTCCCCGACGGCCACGGGCTGCGGCTGCTGCGCTCCCTGCGCTCCGCCGGCCACACCGCCGACGTCATCGCCGTCACCTCGGCCCGCGACCTGGCGGTGGTCCGGGAGGGCGTGTCGCTGGGCGTCGTGCAGTACGTCCTCAAACCGTTCACCTTCACCACCCTGCGCGAACGGCTCGTCCGGTACGCCGAGTTCCGCTCCGTCGCGGGCGAGGCGAGCGGCCAGGACGAGGTGGACCGCGCCCTCGGCACGCTGCGCGCCCCGCGCCCCGCCGTGCTGCCCAAGGGCCTGAGCACGGACACCCTGGCGGCGATCACCGGCACCCTGCGGGCTGCCGGCCCTGACGGCGTCTCCGCCACGACGGCCGGCGGCGCGGTGGGCATCTCCCGCATCACGGCCCGCCGTTACCTGGAACACCTGGTCGCCACCGGCCGCGCGGACAGGGCACCACTGTACGGACAGGTGGGCCGCCCGGAGCTGCGGTACCGGTGGCTGAGCGGCGGCTGAGGAGCGGCCGGCCGTCGCCGCTCCCGGCCCGGCCACGCCGCCCTCCCGCGCGTACCGCCACGCCGGGCAGGGAACGTTACCGGGTGCCACCGAGCCGCCGGGCCCGCAGCGGGCCGCAGGCTCCGGCCCGTAGGAGGTCGTGCCCGTGCGCCCCACCCCTCCCGTGCACCCCGCCGACCGCGTACGCCGCGCCGGTCGCCTACGCCCCGCCACCCGCGTCCGCTCCGGCACCCGCCTACACCCCACCACCCGCGCACGCCCCGCGCTCCTCGCCGCCGCGCTGACCGTCGCGTCGCTCGCCGGCCCGCTGACCGCCTGCGGCGACCCGGGAGGTGATCCCGACACCGTGCGGGTCGTCTACCAGCGGAGCACCGACAACAAGTACCGGATCCTGGACGACTATCTGGCGGGCGTGAAGCGGCGGTTCGAGCGCGAGCACCCCGGCCGGAAGCTGCGGCTCGTGCCCGTGCAGGCCGCGCAGGACGACTACGCCGTCAAGGTGCAGCAGATGATGCGCTCGCCGCGGACCGCGCCGGACCTCGTCCGCGAGGACACGTCCCTCATCGACTCCGACGTCGCGTCCGGCTACCTGAGACCGCTGGACGACAAGCTGGCCGGCTGGCAGGACTGGAAGCGGTACCTCCCGGCCGCCAAGGCACTGGTGAAGGCGGAGGACGGCAGGACGTACGGGGTGCCGGACGGGACTGACACCCGGGGGCTGTGGTTCAACAAGGAGATCTTCGCCCGGGCCGGCCTGCCGGCCGACTGGCGGCCGCGCACCTGGGACGACGTCCTCGACGCGGCGCGGGCCGTCCGGGACCGGGTCCCCGGCGTGATCCCGTTCCACCTCTACACGGGCAAGGGCCCCGGCGAGGCGGCGGCGATGCAGGGGTTCGAGATGCTGCTCTACGGCACGGGACGGGACCCGCTGTACGACCCGGCGCGGAAGAAGTGGCTGACGGGCCGGAAGGGGTTCGTGGACGCCCTGGAGTTCGTCCGCACCGTCTACGCCGAGAAGCTCGGCCCGGACCCGACCGACGCCCTGGACCCCAACGTGAGCACCCGGGTCACCGCCGAGTGGCTGCCCAAGGGGAAGCTCGCCATCGCCCTGGACGGCAACTGGCTCGGCAAGAACTGGCAGCCCGGCGGCACCCGGCCGTGGCCCGCCTGGTCACGGGTGCTGGGCGTGACCGCCTTCCCCACCCAACACGGCGCGGCGCCCGGGCGGGTGAGCCTCTCCGGCGGCTGGGCGTGGGCCGTCGCCGCCCGGTCCCGGAAGGCGGATCTCGCCTGGGAGGTGATCGAGACGCTGCAATCCCGGCCGAGCGCGCTCGACTGGACCGTGCGCGACGGGCAGATCGCCGTCCGGGCCGACGTGGCCGCCGACGAGCGGTACCGGACGTACGTGCCGGGCATCGGCTTCTTCACCGACCTGGTCGCGGTCACCCGCCACCGCCCGGCACTGCCGGTCTATCCGCGGGTCTCCTCGGCGTTGCAGGAGGCGATGGAGGCCGTCGCGACGGGCGCCGCCTCGCCGGCCCGGGCCGCGCGCGACTACGACGAGGAACTGCGGTCCTTCGCGGACACGGCCGGAGCCGACCGGTGACCGCCCGCCGCCGCTCCACGGCCGCCCGCTGGCTGCCCCTCGCGCCCGCCACCGTCCTGCTGTTGCTCTTCCTGGCCGGCCCGGTCGTCTGGTGCGTCGGGATCGCCTTCACCGACACCCGGCTCACCGGCCAGGCGTCGGCCTCGTGGGTCGGCCTGGACAACTTCCGGCACGCCTTCGCGGACGAGCACTTCCGCGACGCGGTCGTCCTGACCCTCCTCTTCACCGTCCTGTCGTCCCTGGTCGGCCAGAACACCCTGGGGTTCGCACTCGCCGCCCTGATGCGGCACGCGTCCCGGCCGGTCCGCACGGTCACGGGGGCGGTCGTGATCGCCGCCTGGGTCGTTCCGGAGATCGTGGCGGGGTTCCTGCTCTATACCTTCTTCCACCGGCGCGGCACGCTCAACGCCATCCTGGAACACCTCCACCTGCCCACCCAGAACTGGCTGTTCACCCTTCCCATCCTGGCCGTCTCCTTCGCCAACGTCTGGCGCGGCACCGCCTTCTCGATGCTGGTGTACTCCGCCGCGCTCGACTCCGTCCCCCAGGACGTGACGGAGGCCGCCCTCGTCGACGGCGCCACCGGCCCCCGCCGCTTCCTCTACATCACCCTCCCCATGCTCCGCCGCACCATCGGCACCAACCTCATGCTCAACACCCTTCAGACACTGTCGGTCTTCGGCCTCATCTGGGCCATGACGCGCGGCGGCCCGTCCCACCGGAGCGAGACCCTCCCCGTCTTCATGTACGACCAGGCCTTCCTCAAGTCCCTTATCGGGTACGGGACGGCGGTCGCGCTCCTCCTGCTGCTCGTCGGGGGGCTGTTCTCGGTGGTGTACCTGCGCTTGCTGCGCGAGGAGTGACCCCCCGCCATACGCCGCCCGCCGCATCGCCCCCAGCC
>NZ_JBPQTX010000176.1:0-14304 GCF_051386555.1 Streptomyces sp. URMC 126 | reverse complement strand
TTTCGTGGGTGCGGGGGCTCGCCCCCCCAAGAAACGGTGAAAGGGCGGGACTGGGGCACTCCCCCCGCGAAGCGGATCAGTCGAGCAGCTCGTACGCCGGCAGGGTGAGGAACTCCGCGTAGTCGTCGTCCAAGGCGACCCGCAGCAGCAGATCATGAGCCTCGCGCCAACGCCCCGCCGCATAGACCGCATCCCCGAGCTCCGCGCGAAGAGCGTCCAGTTCCGCAGCCGCCACCTCCCGGACGAGAGCGGGCGTCGCCTTCTCGCCCCCCGCCAGGACGACACCGCCGTGCACCCACTGCCAGATCTGGGACCGGGAGATCTCCGCCGTCGCCGCGTCCTCCATGAGGTTGAAGATGGCCACCGCGCCCTGCCCGCGCAGCCACGCCTCGATGTAGCGGATGCCGACCTGGACGGCGTTGCGCAGGCCCTCGAAGGTCGGCTTCGCCTCCATGGTGTCGAGCGCGACGAGCTGTTCCGCGGTGACGTGGACGTCCTCGCGCAGCCGCTGCTTCTGGTGCGGGCGCTCGCCGAGGACGGCGTCGAACGCGGCCCGGGCGACCGGGACGAGGTCCGGGTGGGCCACCCAGGAGCCGTCGAAGCCGTCGTTCGCCTCGCGGTCCTTGTCGGCCCGGACCTTCTCCAGGGCCGCCTCGTTGACCTCCGGGTCGCGGCGGGAGGGGATGAAGGCCGCCATGCCGCCGATGGCGTGCGCGCCGCGCTTGTGGCAGGTACGGACGAGGAGTTCGGTGTAGGCGCGCATGAACGGCACGGTCATGGTGACGGCGTTGCGGTCGGGCAGGACGAAGCGCTCGCCCGCGGCGCGGAAGTTCTTGATGAGGGAGAAGAGGTAGTCCCAGCGGCCCGCGTTGAGGCCGGAGGCGTGGTCGCGCAGCTCGTAGAGGATCTCCTCCATCTCGTACGCCGCCGTGATCGTCTCGATCAGGACGGTCGCCCGGACCGTGCCGTGCGGCAGCCCGACGTACTCCTGGGCGAAGACGAACACGTCGTTCCACAGCCGCGCTTCGAGGTGGGACTCCAGCTTGGGCAGGTAGAAGAACGGCCCCTTGCCGCGCTCGGCGAGGCGGCGCGCGTTGTGGAAGAAGAAGAGGCCGAAGTCGACCAGTGCGCCCGGGACGGGCCGGCCGGCGACGGTCAGGTGGCGCTCGTCGAGGTGCCAGCCGCGCGGCCGGACGACGACGGTCGCGAGCTCCTCGTCCGGCCGCAGGGCGTAGGTCTTCCCCTCCGGGCTGGTGAAGTCGATGCGGCGCTCGAAGGCGTCGGTCAGGTTGAGCTGACCCTGGATGACGTTCTGCCAGGTGGGGGCGGAGGCGTCCTCGAAGTCCGCGAGCCATACGCGGGCGCCGGAGTTGAGGGCGTTGACCGTCATCTTGCGGTCCGTCGGGCCGGTGATCTCGACCCGCCGGTCCTCCAGCGCGGCCGGGGCGGGCGCCACCCGCCACGTCGGGTCCTCGCGGACGCGCGCGGTCTCCGGCAGGAAGTCCAGGGTGCCGGTACGGGCGATCGCCGCGCGCCGCTCGGCGCGGCGGGCGAGCAGGTCGTCACGGCGCGGGGTGAACCGCTCGTGCAGCGCGGCCAGGAACTCCAGTGCCGCACCGGTCAGTACCTCCTCCTGGCGCGCCACGGTCGCGGTGCCGGGGGTGACGGACGGGGTGGGCGCTGCTGCGGGCATGGGTGGTCACTCCTCGCTGGGGGGGGCTCGGACGGTGCCGGGCGGCACCGGGTGCCGTATGCGGGTGATCTAGTGGAGGTTAGATTCCGCAGTTCGGAAGCGCAATGGGATGTGGGCGGTTTCCGGCCGCGCGTGGCCGGGAGTTCGCCGCGGCGGCGGCCCCCCCCGGAGAGCGTCCCTGAACCGGTGACGGCCGACGCGCGGGCCGGGCCCCACCGGACGGGCGCCGCCTCGAACGGGCACGGACCGGCGAGGGACCCGGTACGTGCACACGCCGGGCACCGTGCACCGGGTGCCGGGGATGCGACGCCCGGGGCCGCAGGACAGTGGCGGGTCAGGAGGTGACGGAGAGGACGATCTTTCCGGTGGTGCGGCCGGTTTCCCCCAGGGCGTGGGCCCGGGCCGCCTCCTCAAGGGGGAAGACCTCGTCAGCGATCACCCGCAGGCGTCCGCCCTCGGCCAGCGCGCCGAGCTCGCGCAGCCCCGCGTGGTCGGGCTCGACGAGCATGAACACCGCCCGGACCCCGGCCGCTTCGGCCTCCTCGGCGGGGAACGTGCCGTCCGGCGGCAGGATCGTGACCAGCGTGCCGCCCGGCCGCAGCGTGCGCAGGGACCGGGACCATTCGGGGCCGCCGAGGGAGTCGAGGACGACATCGACGTCACGGAGCGTCTCGGCGTAGTCCGTGGTGCGGTAGTCGATCAGCTCGTCGGCGCCCAGCGAGCGCAGCAGGTCGTGCTTGGCGGCGCTGGCGGTGCCGATGACGTACGCGCCGCGGGCCTTGGCGATCTGCACGGCCAGGTGGCCGACCCCGCCCGCGGCCGCGTGGATGAGGACGCGCCGGCCGGGCCGGACGTCCGCGGTGTCCACCAGGGCCTGCCAGGCCGTCAGCCCGGCCAGCGGCAGGGCACCGGCCTGGAGGCGGGTGAGATTCCGGGGGCGCGGGGCGAAGTGCCGGGCCGGGGCGGTGACGTACTCGGCGTAGGCGCCCGCAGGGCGGGGGAAGCGCGGCATCCCGAACACCTCGTCACCGACCTCGAAGATCGTCACACCGTCGCCGAGCGCCTCGACGACCCCCGCGACATCGAAGCCGAGCGTGAACGGCGGCCTGGTGCCGTCGGTGAACACGCCCCGCGCGCGGATCTTCCAGTCGGCCGGGTTCACGCCCGCCGCGTGCACCCGGACCAGGACCTCGCCCCTGCCCGGCACCGGACGGGGCGTCTCGACGAGCGTGAGGACGTCCGGACCGCCGGCGACGTCCTGGGAGATGGCGCGCATGGTCGCGGGGGTGGTGGCCTGGTCCATGGTGACGTGCTCTCTTCCGTGGTGGGTTTTCCCGTGGTTCGTGCCGGTTCGGCCGGGCACACTCTCAGGCTCCCGGGAGGAACGGCCCGCCAGTAGTGGCCCGATGGCCAAGGAATGAAAGGATCGGGCCATGCACTATGTCGGCGTTCTGGCCCTGGACGGCGTCGTCCCCTTCGAACTCGGTATCCCCGCGCGGATCTTCGGCGCCGCCCGCGACAGCGCGGGCGACCGGCTCTACTCCGTGACCACCTGCAGCGTGGACGGCGGCCCCGTCCGCACCGAGGCCGACTACCTGCTCACCCCCGCCCACGACGCCTCGCTGCTGGCCACCGTCGACACCGTCGTCATCCCGCCCTCCCACGCCCTGGGCCCCGTCCGGGAGGAGGGCCGCCTGCCCGGCCCCCTGCGCGAGGCCCTGGCCACCGTCCGCCCCGGAACCCGGATGGTGGCGATCTGCACCGGCGCCTACGTGCTGGCCGCCGCGGGACTCCTGGACGGCCGGCCCGCCACCACGCACTGGCGCGAAGCCGACCGGCTGCGGCGCATGTTCACCACCGCGCGGATCGACCCCGACGTCCTCTTCGTCGACGACGGCGACATCCTCACCTCCGCCGGGGTGGCCGCCGGCATCGACCTGTGCGTGCACATCGTCCGCCGCGACCACGGCAGTGACGTCGCCAACGAGGTGGCCCGCTCCTGCGTCGTACCGCCCTGGCGCGACGGCGGCCAGGCCCAGTACATCCGGCGCCCCGTACCCGATCCCGTCGCCACCGGCACCGCCCCCACACAGGCGTGGGTCATGGAGCGCCTCGCCGAACCCGTCACCCTGGCCGACATGGCCGCCCACGCCAACGTCAGCGTGCGCACCTTCACCCGCCGGTTCCGCGACGAGGTCGGCACCAGCCCCGGCCAGTGGCTCGTCCGCCGCCGCGTCGACCTGGCGCGGCACCTGCTGGAGACCACGGACTGGCCCGTCGACGTGGTCGCCGGCCGCTCCGGCTTCGGCACCGGCGTCTCCCTGCGCCGGCACCTCCACGCCGCCCTCGGGGTCACACCGCAGGCGTACCGCCGCACCTTCCGGCCCTTACAGCGGTAGCGAGCGCGTGCCTCGTCAGGCGAGGAGCCGGCCCAGATCGGCCGGGGTGTCGACGTCGGCCGGGTCGGCGATGTCGTCGCACGCGACGGTGGTGACGGCGGACGCGTGGGCGCGCAGGTACTCACGCGCGCCCCGGTCGCCCGTCGCCGACGCGGCGACGCCCGCCCAGTGCGGGCGGGCGAAGAGGACCGGGTGGCCGCGCCGGCCCCCGTACGCCGCGGTCACGAGACCGGCCCCCGCGCCGTACGCCGCCACCACCCGGGCCACCGCCGCCGCGCCGATGCCCGGCTGGTCCACCAGCATCACCAGGGCCGCCGACGCCCCGGTGCCGGCGAGCGACGCCAGGCCGGTCCGGAGCGAAGAGCCCATGCCCTCCGCCCAGTCGGGGTTCTCGACCACCGCGCACGCCGCCCCGGCGAGCCGCCGCCGGACCTCGGCCGCCGCGGCGCCGGCCACCACGTGCACCGGCCCGCAGCCGCCCGCCACGAGCTCCGCCACCGCGCGTTCGGCCAGAGTGCGGCCCTCGTGTTCCAGGAGCGCCTTCGGCCGGCCGCCGAGCCGCCGCCCACCGCCGGCCGCCAGCAGCAGCCCGGCGACGGACGGCGGGCCGCCCGCCGGTCCGCCGTCCTCCGTCGTCGTCTTTTCCCTCGTCAACGCCATGGGCTCTTGCATAGCGCAAGCGCGGCCGCGTGTGCGGCGTACGGGAGTTCGTCACTCGCTCGTGAAGACGCGGCCTGAATTTCGCTTTCCGTGTGGCGCGGCCCCCGGAAAGTGGCGTTAACTGATCGCGCGTGGGCGTGGGCAGGGGGACATTCGTGGCGGAAGGCGCCGTGGTGGTGGAACAGGGGCCGTCGGGCCGTCCCGGGGAGCGGGATCCGAAAGCGGACGAGCTGAGCGCCGCCGTCTCCCGGCTCCGCCGGGCACTGGCCGCGCACCCCGCCCGGTTACCGGACCGGGACGCGGCCGAGGACGAACTCGCCGCCCTCGACGCGATGGCCCGCGCGGGCGACCCGGAGGTGACGCGGCTGCGCAGCTCGCTGCTCCTCGTCGCCGGCGCCGTCGGCTCGGTCAGCGCGCTGGCACCCGCCCTGGGCGAAGTGCGCGAGGCCGTAGACCGCTTCGCGGAACACGGGGCGGCCTCCCGGCCGGAGGGGCGGGGCTGACGGGCGCCCTGCCCGCGCGCGGGGCATGCCACGCCGGCGAAGCCGCTCAGGCTGCCGCACCCCGCGGCCGGAGGGCGGCGGCCAGGAGCCGGACGAATCCCGCCGCGGCCCGTGCCGCCGGCGGACCTGACCAGGGGCGCCTACGCGGCGCCGGGCTCAAGACAGCGCGCTGAGACCCGGCCGCGGCGAAGGAGGAGCGAGTGGAGAGCTTCGAGGCGGGCCAGACGGTCGTGCGGCGGGAGGTGCACCGTTCGGGACGGGTGTGGAGCGAGCACGCGCTGCGCGTCGTCGCCGATACGCCCGAGGCCCTGGTGGCCGCCTGCTCGCCGGGGGCCGAGACCCGCTGGCCCGCCCTGTACGCCAAGGCACGCGCCGACGGCGACCGGTCGGCCCGCGTGGAGGCGTTCGACGCCATGGCGACCGGCGTGTGGGAGCTCGCGGACGCGGTGTGGCAGGAGACGGAACTGCTGCTGTGGAAGCCGCCGACGGCGTGGTTCAGCGTCAACGCCTTCTACACAAGCGCCGGCTTGCGGAACTGGTACGTGCACTTCGAGCGCCCCTCCCGCCGCACGCCGGAGGGGTACGACACCTTCGACCTCACCGTGGACCTGGTCATCGCCCCCGACCTGACCGGCTGGGAGTGGAAGGACGAAGACGAGTACGCGCACGTGCGGCGGCTCGGCATCGTCACCGACACCGAGCACCAGGCCGTGGACGCCGCCCGCGACCGGGTTCTCGCGATGCTCGCCGAGCGCTCCGGCCCCTTCGCCGACGCCGCCGCGTGGACGACCTGGCGGTGGAACCGCGCCTGGCCCCCTCCCCGGCTGCCGGGCCGACGGCGGACTGCCGGCGCGTGACAGGCTGTCCCTTCCGGCAGGGAGGAGGCGTCATGGCAGAAGTCGGCGGGTGGATCCGGGAGCGCGCCGGCAGCCGAAGCGGCCGACGGCGAACGGGCCGACGGCTGGTACTCGTATCCCTTGGCCGGCGCTCTGCCGGCCGCCTTCGCATCCGGATGACCAAGAAGATCCCAACCCTCAGGACGGAGGTCCGTGATGACCGAAACAATCCTCGTGCGTCTGGCCGCGAACGGCGTCGTTGTCGAAGAAGCCGCCGTGGCGCCTTCGGGCGTATACCCCTACTGGCTTCTGGTTTCGAGAAAAGGGAAGCCGGATGTCGAATATGAGGCCAGCACCCTCTTCGCGTGCCTGATCAAGGCCCGTCAAGACTGGGAGTCGGAGGGTCTTCTCGCGTGCTGCCAAGGGGCGCGCAGGAACATCACCACTTCCGGGCTGGAGTCCCAAATGACGGGCGGAAGGTTCGCCTACGTGTTTGACCCCGTATCCGACACGGTCGACCCGGAGCCGGTGGACATTTTCGATGCGGTGTCTCCGGAGCAGGCGGCGACCGTAGCCGACCAGCGAGCAGCGGTATTCCGGTTTTTTCGTTTGGTAGATCCCGAAAACAGAGGGAAGGCGGCGGCTGCCGACGACTGAGGAGGCCGGCGCTACGAGCCGGTCGTGCGGGCCGCGACCGGGCGGGTGTCTCCGCCTTCGCGGTGAGCCGGGCCCGGTTGCGAGGAGCCCCGCGAGGCTCGCTTCGCTTGCCGCGCGCGGCAAAGGAAAAAGCGAGGAGTTCTCTCCTCGCCTCTCCTAACTTATAGCGCACTGGGGGCCTTGCGGCAAGGCCCCGGTCACGGCGCAGAATCATCGGGTCAAGCCCACCACCTGCGGAAACGGCACGCGCTCACGGGCGGACGCCGGAGCGCGTCGTCCGTCGGTGACGAGCCGGGGGCTCGGCCGAGCGGGGGCGCCGGTGCGTCGACCGGCCAGTGCGGAGCAGCGGAATACGGCTGCCATGAAGGGAATTCAGTGATCGAGCAGTACGTGCGGGATCTCCGGGAGATCGACGGGACCCAGGTCGCGGCCGTCGGCGGCAAGGGCGCGCACCTGGGCGAGCTGTCCAGGATCGACGGCGTCCTCGTGCCGGACGGCTTCTGCGTGACGACCGAAGCGTTCCGGAGAATTCTGGCGGAGGCGCCGTCGGTCGACCGCCGGCTCGGCGAACTGTCGCGCACGGATCCGGACGACCGGGACGCGATCCGCGTCCTGAGCGCGGACATCCGCCGGGCCGTCGAGGAAGTCGCCGTCCCGGACGACCTCGCGGCGGCGATCACCGGCGGCCTCGCCCGGCTCGGCGAGGGAGCCGCCTGCGCCGTCCGCTCCAGCGCGACGGCGGAGGATCTGCCGACGGCCTCGTTCGCCGGCCAGCAGGACACGTACCTCAACGTCGTGGGGCCGGCGGAGATCCTCCGGCATGTCAGCCGGTGCTGGGCCTCGCTGTTCACCGAGCGGGCGGTCACGTACCGCCGGCGCAACGGCATCGACGACCGCGCGGTCGACATGGCCGTGATCGTGCAGCGGATGGTCTTCCCGCGGGCGGCCGGCGTCCTGTTCACGGCCGACCCCGTCACGGGCGACCGGAAGACCGCCACCGTGGACGCCGGGTTCGGCCTCGGCGAGGCCCTGGTGTCCGGCCTGGTGAACCCGGACGTCTTCACGGTCCGGGACGGCGAGGTCGTCGCCGAGACGATCGCCGCCAAGCGGCTCGCCGTCCACGCCCTGCCCGGTGGCGGCACGCGGCAAGCGGCGGTCGACGCGCGGGAGCGGGAGCGGCCGGCGCTCACGCACGAGCAGGTCGTGCGGCTCGTGGAGCTCGGGCGGCGGATCGAAGCGCACTTCGGCCACCCGCAGGACATCGAGTGGTGCCTGGCGGACGACGGCTTCCAC
This sequence comes from Streptomyces sp. URMC 126, assembly GCF_051386555.1. Taxonomy (NCBI): domain Bacteria; kingdom Bacillati; phylum Actinomycetota; class Actinomycetes; order Kitasatosporales; family Streptomycetaceae; genus Streptomyces; species Streptomyces sp. URMC 126. Next base: position 6,263 of record NZ_JBPQTX010000176.1, on the reverse strand, counting down.
ATCGTCCAGAGCCGGCCGGTCACGACGCTCTTCCCCGTTCCCGAGACCGGCGACCGGGACAACCACGTCTTCCTCTCCGTCGGCCACCAGCAGATGATGACCGACCCCATGAAGGCCCTGGGGCTCTCCATGTGGCAGCTGACGGCCATGACGCCGATGCACGCGGCCGGCGGCAGGCTCTTCGTCGACGCCACCCGCGCCCTGGCCACGCCCGCGAGCCGCGCCGGCTTCCTGGACCTCGTGGGCCGGTCCGACCCGCTGACCAGGGACGCGCTGGAGACCCTCCTCGACCGCGGCGACTTCCTCCCCACACTCCCGGACACCGCTCCCGCCCCCCGGCCGGCCGGCGGCCCGCCCGCTGCGATCGCGACCGATCCGGACATCGTCACCGGGCTGATCGAGCGCAACCGCGCGTCCGTCGCCGCCTTGGAGCGCGACATCCGCACGAAGAGCGGGACGGCCCTGTTCGACTTCCTGACGGACGCCTTCGAGGAGCACAAACGCGTGCTCGGCGACCCGCTCGGCATGCAGGTGATCATGGCGGGAATGGAGGCCACCTGGTGGCTCAACGACAAGCTGCGGGAGTGGCTCGGCGAGAAGAACGCGGCCGACACGCTGACGCTCTCGGCCCCCGGAAACGTCACGTCGGAGATGGGGCTCGCCCTGCTCGACGTCGCGGACGCGATCCGCCCGCACCCCGAGGTGGTGGCGTTCCTGCGCCGCGTCGCGGACGACGGGGACGCTGAAGGCGCCGAGGGCGCGGCCTTCCTGGACGAGCTGGGCGGGCTGCCGGGCGGAGCCGAGGCGCGGGACGCCATCGCCTCCTACCTCGACCGGTACGGCATGCGCTGCGCCGGCGAGATCGACATCACGCGGCCGCGGTGGCGGGAACGCCCCGCCACGCTCCTGCCCGTCCTCCTCGACCACGTCCGGAACGCCGAACCCGGAGCCGCCGCGCGCCGCTTCGAGGAAGGACGGCGGAAGGCGGCACGGAAGGAACAGGAAGTGCTGGCCCGGCTGCGCGAACTCCCGGACGGCGAGCGGAAGGCCGACGAGACCAAGCGGATGATCGACCGGGTCAGGACCTTCGTCGGGTACCGGGAGTACCCGAAGTACGGCATCGTCTGCCGCACCTTCCTCTACAAGCGGGCGCTGCTGGAGGAGGCCGGGCGCCTGGTGGAGGCCGGCGTGCTCGCCGACGAGGAGGACGTCTTCCACCTCACGTTCCAGGAGTTCCGCGACGCGGTGGCCTCGCACCGGGTGGACCACGGGCTCATCCGGCGCCGCCGGGAGGCCTTCCGCTCCTACCGGGCGCTCACACCGCCGCGGGTGCTCACCTCGGACGGCGAGGCGATCTCCGGGGCGTACCGGCGCGACGACGTGCCGGCCGGCGCCCTGACCGGCCTCCCGGTGTCCTCCGGGACGGTCGAGGGCCGCGCCCGGGTCGTCCTCGACATGGCGGACGCCGACCTGCGGGAGGGAGACATCCTCGTCACGAGGTTCACGGATCCGAGCTGGACGCCGGTGTTCGTCGGCATCGCGGGTGTGGTGACGGAGGTCGGCGGCCTGATGACCCACGGCGCGGTGATCGCGCGGGAGTACGGTCTGCCGGCCGTCGTGAGCGTGGAGGGGGCCACCCGGCTGATCCCGGACGGTGCCCGGATCCGCGTGCACGGGACCGACGGGTACGTGGAAATCCTGTCCTGACCGGCGGCCGGGTCCTGACCGGCGGCCGGGCCGGGATCGGGAGCGCCCCGCCGGGCGCTCCCGCCGTCAGGCCGGTGTCGTGTTCGCGAGCGTGGCCGACAGCTCGGCCGCCACCTGCTTCAGCAGCGGGACGATGCGTTCCGTCGCCTCCTCCGTGACGCGGCCCGCCGGGCCCGAGATGGAGATGGCCGCCGCCGTGGGGGAGTCGGGGACCGGGACCGCCAGGCAGCGGACGCCGATCTCCTGTTCGTTGTCGTCGACCGCGTAGCCGGAGTCGCGGACGCGGGCCAGCGCGTCGACGAAGACGTCCGGCGAGGTGATGGTCTTCTCGGTGGCCGCGGGCATGCCGGTCCGGCCGAGGATGGCCCGGACCTCGTCGTCCGGGGCCTGGGCGAGGAGGGCCTTGCCGACACCGGTGGTGTGCGGCAGGACGCGCCGGCCGACCTCGGTGAACATCCGCACCGAGTGGCGCGAGGGCACCTGGGCGACGTAGACGACCTCGTCGCCGTCGAGCAGGGCCATGTTCGCCGTCTCGCCCGTCTCGTCGACCAGCCGGGTCAGGTGCGGGCGGGCCCAGGTGCCCAGCAGGCGGGCGGAGCTCTCGCCGAGCCGGATCAGGCGCGGGCCGAGCGCGTAGCGGCGGTTCGGCTGCTGGCGGACGTAACCGGTGGCGACGAGGGTGCGCATCAGCCGGTGGATGGTGGGCAGCGGCAGGCCGCTGGCGGTGGCCAGTTCGCTCAGCCCGACCTCGCCGCCTGCGTCGGCCATGCGCTCCAGCAGGACGAAGGCGCGCTCGAGGGACTGCACGCCCCCGGTGGCTGACGGGGTTCTGGGCTCGGACGAGGGCACTGGTCGCGGTCCTTCCGGGGTGGGGTGGGAGCAGCCTACCGGGCCGTGGCCGGTGGCTCACCCACGGTTCTGGGCGCCGGAAGCGTGCTTCTGGCATGCGGAAAGCCCCTTGTGGGGAGGGTGGCCGCGTTCGAGGGGTTGACGGGGCTCCGACAGAAATGAAGACTGCGGGCCAGCGCTGTTCAACAGAACGTTGAAATCCGCCTGTTGACCCTCGGAGGGCGCCGTGTCCGACCGGCCGCTGGTCCTGCGTTCCCGGCGGGTGGTGACGCCCGACGGCACCCGCCCCGCCTCCGTCGTCGTCGAGGACGGCCGCATTACCGCCGTCACCGGCCACGCCGTACCGCCGCCCGGCCCCGGCGCCCGGGTGGAGGACCTGGGTGACGACGTCCTCCTCCCCGGACTCGTCGACACTCATGTACACATCAACGATCCCGGCCGCTCCGAGTGGGAGGGGTTCGCCACCGCCACCCGCGCCGCGGCGGCCGGCGGCGTCACCACCCTCGTCGACATGCCGCTCAACAGCGTCCCGCCCACCACCACCGTCGACCACCTGCGCGTCAAGCAGGACACCGCCCGGCCCGCCGTCCACGTCGACGTCGCCTTCTGGGGCGGGGCCGTGCCGGACAACCGGGCCGCCCTGCGCCCGCTGCACGACGCGGGCGTCCTCGGCTTCAAGGCGTTCCTCTCGCCGTCCGGCGTGGACGAGTTCCCGCCGCTGGACGCCGCCGCCCTGGAGGAGGTCGCCGCCGAGCTCGCCGCCTTCGACGGCCTGCTGATCGTGCACGCCGAGGACCCGGAGCGGCTGGACGGCGCGCCCGGCCCCGACGGCCCCCGCTACGCCGACTTCCTCGCCTCCCGCCCGCGCGACGCCGAGAACGCGGCGGTCGAACGGCTCGTCGCCGTGGCCCGCCGGCACGGCACCCGGGTCCACGTCCTGCACCTCTCCTCCGCCGACGCGCTCGGGACGATCGCCGCGGCCCGGGCGGCGGGCGTCAGGATCACCGCCGAGACCTGTCCGCACTTCCTCACCCTCACCGCCGAGGAAGTCCCGGACGGAGCCACCGAGTTCAAGTGCTGCCCGCCCATCCGGGAGGCCGCCAACCGGGACGCCCTGTGGGCCGGGCTGGCCGCCGGGACGGTCCGGTGCGTGGTCTCCGACCACTCGCCGTGCACCGCCGACCTCAAGGTCCCCGACTTCGGCCGCGCCTGGGGCGGCATCGCCTCCCTCCAGCTCGGCCTCCCCGCCGTCTGGACCGAGGCCCGCCGGCGCGGTCACACCCTGGACGACGTGGCCCGCTGGATGGCCACCGCACCCGCCGAGCTCGCCGGACTCACCGCCAAAGGCGCCATCGAGCCCGGCCGCGACGCCGACTTCGCCGTCCTCGCCCCCGACGAGACGTTCACCGTCGACCCGGCCGCCCTCCACCACCGCAACCCGGTGACCGCCTACGCCGGCCGCACCCTGACCGGCGTCGTCCGCTCCACCTGGCTGCGCGGCCGCCGGATCCACCACCACGGCGCCCTCACCGAACCCACCGGCCGACTCCTGGAGCGCGTATGAGCACCAGCGGGATACCCGCCGACCCCACCGGACCCACCGAACCTCCCGCACCCCCCGCTTTTTCCGCCCTCACCTCCTTCACCGGCCCCGCGCGGCCCTACCGGGGCGGCGACCCGTACGCCGACCACCGCTCCGCCGACCCCGCCGAACTGCCCTTCGCGCACCTCCCCGACCTCGCCGACCGGCGGCTCGGCGGTGCCGTGACCGCCGCGGGGGACGAGTTCTTCGCCGAGCGCGAGAACCTCCTCGTCCCCGGGCCCGCCCGGTTCGACCCCGAGCGCTTCGGCCACAAGGGCAAGGTCATGGACGGCTGGGAGACCCGCCGCCGCCGCGGCCCGTCCGCCGCCCACCCGTACCCCCACGACGACGACCACGACTGGGCGCTCGTCCGGCTCGGCGTGCCCGGCGTCGTGCGCGGCCTCGTCGTCGACACGGCCCACTTCCGCGGCAACCACCCCCAGGCCGTCAGTGTCGAGGCCACCGCCCTGCCGGGCACGCCGTCCCCCGAGGAGCTGCTGGCGGACGACGTGCGGTGGACCGTCCTCGTCCCCCGCACCCCGGTCGGCGGGCACGCGGCCAACGCCTTCGCCGTCGACCACCCCCGCCGCTTCACCCACCTGCGCCTCACGCAGTATCCCGACGGGGGCATCGCCCGGTTCCGCGTCCACGGCGAACCCGTCCCGGACCCGGCCTGGCTCACGGCCCTGGGCACCGTCGACGTGGCCGCGCTGGAGAACGGCGGCCTGGTCGAGGACGCCTCCGACCGCTTCTACTCCTCGCCGCTCGGCACCATCCTGCCCGGCCGCTCCCGGCGGATGGACGACGGCTGGGAGACCCGCCGCCGGCGCGACCACGGCCACGACTGGGTGCGCTACCGGCTCGCCGAACAGTCGCTGCTGCGCGCCGTCGAGATCGACACCGGCTGCCTCAAGGGCAACGCGGCGGGCTGGGCGTCGCTCTCCGCCCGCGACGCGGCCGGGGGCGGCGGCTGGACGGAGATCCTGCCGCCCACCCGGCTCCAGCCCGACGCCGTCCACCGGTTCCCGCTCACCGGCCGCCCGGTGGTCGCCACGCACCTGCGGCTCGACATCCACCCGGACGGGGGGATCGCCCGGCTGCGGGTCCACGGTGTGCTCACGGAGGAGGGGGCCCGGGCGCTGGGGAAGCGGTGGGACGGGTGAGGGGCCGCCCGGTCGCGCGGGGCGGACCGGTCACGCCCCGACGAGCGTGTTCCAGAACATCGTCTCGTAGCTCTGCAGCAGCCGCCCGTACCGGTGGGCCAGCCGTTCGGTGAGGAGCCCGTCGGCCAGCCCGGCCGCCACCGCCGCCAGGGCCCGTTCGGCCGCCTCCGGCGCGGGCCGGGCGAAGTGGTCGAAGAAGCCGCAGGCCGTGTCGTCGAACCCGTAGTGCGCGCGCAGCGCCCGGCCCAGCGCCGCGCAGTAGCCGCTCCACGTCGCGAAGTTGACGGTCAGGGCCACCACCACGTCCACCGGCTCCGCCTGGAGCGCCAGCCAGGACGTGTACGCGGGGTACGCCTGGCAGCCCGGCGTCGGCTCGTACTCCCGTACCGCCCGCCCGTCCAGCCCGCAGGCCGCCGCCAGCGGCCCCAGCAGCTCCAGGGCGGTGGTCTCGTCGCGGGCGAGCGGCGCGAAGAACGCCTCCACGGCGGGGCGGCCGGCCGACCGTTCCGCCAGGTGCCGGAAAGCGGTCCGGTCGGCGGCGATGACGTGGTGCTGTTCGAGGGCGAACGCGGCGATCGCCGAGCGCGGCGCGGAGCCGTCGGCGACCAGGGAGACGAGCCGGTTGGCGCCCGCGTCGGGGGCCGGCTCGCGTACCGCGTCCGCCAGGACGTCCTGAGCCGTGCGCGCCATCGGCGTCCGCCTTCCTGGGGTGGGTCCGGGAGCGGGTGCGGGCCGCCAGGATAGCGGCCGGCCCGCGCCCCGGGCGGTCGCCCGCCCGGGGGAACCGCGGTCGTCCGCCCGGGTGGCAGCGGTCACTTGCCCAGGTAGAAGAGGAGGAAGAAGAAGGCGGAGATGAAGTGGACGGCGACCAGGTAGATGAAGACCCGCACCGCCATGCCCATGGGGGCGCGGTCCTCCACCTGGGCCTCCTCCCTGGCCTCGGCGGGGGCGGCGGGGGTTTC
>NZ_JBPQTX010000175.1:0-14397 GCF_051386555.1 Streptomyces sp. URMC 126 | reverse complement strand
GCGCCGACGCCCGCCCCCGCGCCGGCGCCGGGCCCCTCGGCGCGCACCTCCACCCGCGGCCGGCCGCCGACCGCCCGCTCGCCGAACCGCCCGCGCAGCTCCGGCAGGACGGTGGTGAGCGAGGGGTACGTCCTGGCGTCCAGCGGCCGGCCCGTGCGGTCGGTGACCGTCACCCGGGAGGCCAAGGCCGGTCCGGTGGTCAGCGTCTGCCCGGCGGTCAGCCGGGGGTGCAGCACCGCCGGCCGCCAGTCCACCACGGCCCGTCCGCTCGTCCGCCCGCGCACCACGCCCAGCTTGGAGGGGTACGTCCAGGTGGAGACGCGCCCCTTGTAGGCGATCTCGGCGGTGACGGTGAACGGCACCTCCGCCCCCGTCGCCGCCCCCTGCCGGAATGCCACCTTCCGGACGTGCGCGTCGTCGCGGTAACCGGTCAGCGCGGCCGAGGCGGCCGGCGCGTTGTCGGTCAGGCCCGCGGCGCCCTCCACGTCGCCCCGGGACCAGGCGGCCAGGAAGTCCCGGGCCGTGCGCTCCGTCTCGGACGCCGTCGGCGGCCCCGTCACGCCCGGTGCCGCCGCCCGGTGGGTCGTCCTGCCCACCCCGTCCACCAAGGCGTACGCCGCGTAGCCGGCGCCCCCCAGCGCCGTCGCGGCCACGACCGCCACCACGGCCCTCGCTCCCGTTCTCATCGTCAGCCCCTCCCCGACCGCGGCCCGGACGGCGGCGGTCCCTTCCCGGTCCAGCACACTACGGGACGGCACTGACAACGCACCCACAGTGACAAATGTGACAGGTGTCACTCAACTTGCTTGTGGGGTAGGGGAGATGGCAGATCCGACAGGAGGGCGGTCAGATCCAGGTGTCCAGCCACATCCGGTTCCGCCAGGCGTCCATGGGGATCGGCTGCCCGGTGTAGATCGGGAAGAAGTAGATGAAGTTCCAGACGATGAGCAGGAAGAGCGCGCCCGCGCCGACCACCCCCGTCACCCGCCGGCGTTCGGACGAGCCCCGTGGACCGCTGATCGCCCCGATCATCATCGCCACCGCCAGACACAGGAACGGGACGAAGACGACGGTGTAGAAGTCGAAGATGGTCCGTTCCTGCCACTTGAACCAGGGCAGCAGACCGGCGGCCACCCCGCACAGGATCGCGCCGGCCCGCCAGTCGCGCCGGAAGAACCAGCGGAAGAGCAGATAGACGATGGCGAAGCAGGCGGCCCACCACAGCAGCGGCGTGCCCAGCGCCAGCACCTCGCGGGCGCACTTCCCCCCGGCGTCCCGGGGGCAGCCGTCGAAGCCCGCGGCGGGCGAGTCGTAGTAGTACGAGACGGGCCGGCCCTGGACCAGCCAGCTCCACGGGTTGGACTGGTAGGTGTGCGGCGAGGAGAGGTTGGTGTTGAACCGCCACACCTCCTCCTCGTAGTGCCAGAGGCTGCGCAACGGGTTGAGGACGCCGGCGAGGAAGCCGTCCGTCCCGTACCCGCCCTCGGTCTCCGCCCAGTGCCGGTGGTAGCCGCTGTGCTGCCAGCCCTGGGTCCGGCTGTAGCTGCCGCTCTTGAGGAACCAGCCCGTCCAGGTCACCAGGTAGGTCACGATCGCGACCGGCACCAGGGAGAGGAACGCCCACGGCGCGTCCCGCCGCAGCACGGCGCGCCACGGGCGGCGGGCACCGGCCAGGCGGCGCGAGCCGACGTCCCACAGCACGACGAGCACCCCGAACGCCGCCAGGTAGATCGCGCCGTTCCACTTCGTCGCCGCCGCGAGGCCGAGGAACACCCCGGCGGCGAGCCGCCACGGCCGCCACCCGAGCCGCAGGGTCCGGGCGGTCTCTTCGTGCGGCCGGACGTCCCCGGTCGCCGCGTCCTCGGGCAGCGCGGCGGCCAGCCGGGCGCGCGCCTTGTCCCGGTCGACCAGCACGCAGCCGAACGCCGCCAGCACGAAGAACATCAGCACCAGGTCGAGCAGGGAGGTGCGGCTCATCACGAAGTGCATGCCGTCCACGGCCATCAGCGCGCCCGCGACACAGCCCAGCAGCGTGGAGCGGAACAGCCGGCGGCCGATGCGGCACAGCATCAGCACGGAGAGCGTGCCGAGCAGCGCGACCATGAAGCGCCAGCCGAAGGGCGTCAGGTCGAAGAACTGCTCGCCCAGGCCGATGACCCACTTGCCGGCCGGCGGGTGGACCACGAACGACGGCACGTCGGCGATGTGGTCGTACCCGGCGATGATCCGGTCGTTGAGGTCCTTGTCCTCCGGCCACTTGGCCTCGTAGCCGTGCTTCCAGAGCGCCCAGGCGTCCTTGGCGTAGTACGTCTCGTCGAATATCACCGCCCGCGGGCTGCCGAGGTTGTGGAACCGGGCCAGCCCGGCGAGCAGGGTGACCAGCAGCGGCCCGAGCCAGCCCAGGGAGCGGGCGAGCAGCCGCGCGGGAGCGGGCCCGAGGCCGAGCGCCGTCCAGACGCCGGTGCCCGGCTCCGGGTACGGCGGGACGAGCCGCTCCCGTACGCCGCTCCGGCGCTCGGGGGCCGCGTATCCGAAGCGGCGCAGCCGGTTCTGCCACGGGGGCGGCTGTCCGGCCGCCGCGTGGCTCGGGCGGCCCTGGGTCGCGGTGTCACTGGTCACCGCGCCATCGTAGGGAACGGGCCGGTGCGGGCGCCGGGGAGCGCGCGGTCCCGGCCCGGCGCCCCGGGGGCCCCGGGGGCGCCTGCGAGGATGGGGGCGTGACTGGAACGCTCGTACTCGCAGGAACCCCCATCGGCGACGTCGCCGACGCGCCGCCCCGGCTGGCCGCCGAGCTCGCCGCCGCCGAGGTGATCGCCGCGGAGGACACCCGCCGGCTGCGCCGCCTCACCCAGGCGCTGGGGGTGCACACCACGGGCCGGGTCGTCTCCTACTTCGAGGGCAACGAGTCGTCCCGCACGCCCGAGCTGGTCGAGGCGCTGACCGGCGGGGCGCGGGTGCTGCTCGTCACGGACGCCGGGATGCCGTCGGTCTCCGACCCCGGCTACCGGCTGGTCGCCGCCGCCGTGGAGCGCGGGGTGAAGGTGACGGCCGTCCCCGGTCCGTCCGCGGTGCTGACCGCGCTGGCCGTCTCCGGTCTGCCGGTGGACCGGTTCTGCTTCGAGGGCTTCCTGCCGCGCAAGGCGGGGGAGCGGCTCGGGCGGCTGCGGGAGGTGGCGGACGAGCGCCGCACGCTTGTCTACTTCGAGGCGCCGCACCGGCTGGACGACACCCTCGCCGCGATGGCCGAGGTGTTCGGCGGCGAGCGGCGGGCCGCGGTCTGCCGCGAGCTGACCAAGACCTACGAGGAGGTCCGGCGCGGCCCGCTGGCCGAGCTGGCCGCCTGGGCCGCCGAGGGCGTCCGCGGCGAGATCACCGTCGTCGTGGAGGGCGCCCCCGAGAAGGGTCCGGGGGAGGTCGACGCCGCCGAACTGGTCCGCCGGGTCCGGGTCCGGGAGGAGGCGGGTGAGCGCCGCAAGGAGGCCATCGCCGCGGTCGCGGCCGAGGCGGGTCTGCCCAAGCGCGAGGTGTTCGACGCGGTCGTGGCGGCGAAAACGGCGGCGAAATCCGGGGACTCCGGCAAAACGCCGGAGCGGTAGCCGGGATCTTTCCGGCCGGTCTTCCCTCCTTACCTCCTCGGTGTTCCGCCGGTCCTCCCGGACGGTAACGGAAGGGTTCTCGCCGGTAGTCGGCGCGAGCGTTCTCCCCGTCCCGCCGGAGCCGGTTACCCGGAAGCGTTCCCTTCGGAACCCCGAAAGCGGCCGGATGCCGGCGCGGGCGTCCGGAACCGCTGGTACCGGCCCCGGGCGGGCCGGGAAAGGCCTGGACCACGGCCCCCTGCGGCGTCCGCCACGAAATGCCGGACGCCGCGCCCCGCCGTAAAGTAAAGGGCTGGAGCGAAAAGCAAAGGCCAGGCCTCGCTCCCGGGCTCTTCGGGCATGTAGCGGTTAAGTTTGCCCCAATTCGAGGAATGGGCTGCTGCGTCGGCGCCGGAATGGGCGTTCCCTGGATGTGGGACGTCCGATCCCGATGAACGTCCGAACGGACCGGGAATTGTCCGGAGGACAAGAGGAGCTGCCATGAGCGAGACCGCAGGGACCGCACGAGGCGTGGAGACCGGCACCGCCGTCCGTACCGCGACGCCACCGGCCGCGCCGGCCGTCCGGACCGGGGACGACACGGTGTACGAGTCGTACGCCTTCGCCTGCATGAGGTGCGCGCACAGCTGGGAACAGTCGTACGCGATAGAGCACCACGTGGACCCGGAGGGCCGGCCCTTCGTGACGTACCACACGGAGGCCGGCCGCGTGCCGTCCCCGCTCACCCGCCCCACCTGCCCCAACTGCGGGGAACACCTCGTGCGCATCATGCGCTCGGGCCAGGTCTCCCAGATCGCGGACGCCCTGCACCTGGCCTCCCGGACGACCGTGTCGCCGGCCGCCCCCACCGGGCCGTTCATGAGCGGCGGCATCCCGGTCGGCAACGAGCAGCGGCGCGCCCCCCGGGAGCCCCGCACCTGGCACCTCTCCGACCTGCTGCGCCCCTTCCACCGCAAGTAGGCGGCCCCCCGGGGGCGGCGGGAGCTCCGCCCGGCCGGGCACGGTCCGGGAGCGGTCCCTAGAATCCCGACCATGGCGGCGAAAGCATCGAACAGCGGCACGGCGGACGCCGGGCGGAAGAAGAACGACGACAAGGGCGCCCCTCCGCCCCCGCCGGTGCCGCTGAACGTGCCCGTGGCCGACTCGCACACCCATCTGGACATGCAGGGCGGGACGGTCGGGGAAGCCCTGGCCAAGGCCGCCGCCGTCGGGGTGACGACGGTGATCCAGGTGGGGTGCGACCTGGCCGGATCGCGCTGGGCCGCGGAGACGGCCGCCGCCCACGACGCCGTCTGGGCCACCGTGGCCCTGCACCCCAACGAAGCGCCCCGGATCGTCCACGGCGACCCCGACGGCTGGTCCCGCCAGGGCGCCCGGGAGCCCGGCGGCCGGGCCGCCCTCGACGCGGCCCTGGACGAGATCGACGCCCTGGCCGCCCTGGACCAGGTGCGCGGCGTCGGTGAGACGGGCCTCGACTTCTTCCGCACCGGCCCGGAGGGCGTCGCCGCCCAGGAACACTCGTTCCGCCGGCACATCGCCATCGCCAAGCGGCACGGCAAGGCTCTCGTCATCCACGACCGGGACGCGCACGACGACGTCCTGCGGGTGCTCGCCGAGGAGGGGGCGCCCGAGACGGTCGTCTTCCACTGCTTCTCCGGCGACGCGGCGATGGCCAAGGTGTGCGCCGAGGCCGGGTACTACCTCTCCTTCGCCGGGAACGTCACCTTCAAGAACGCCCAGCCGCTGCGCGACGCCCTGGCGGTCGCCCCGCTCGACCGGATCCTCGTGGAGACCGACGCGCCGTTCCTCACCCCCGCCCCGTATCGCGGACGGCCCAACGCGCCGTACCTCATTCCGGTCACTCTCCGGGCCATGGCCGCGGTCAAGGGCGTGGACGAGGACGCCCTGGCCACGGCGGTCGCGGCGAATACCGCACGCGCGTTCGGGTACTGACCCCCGGATCCCGACGACACAGGGTGACGGGCGGGCTTTGGAGAGTCACCGATGCTCCGCTACAGTCCCGGTCCCGTCAGTCCGGACCCAGTGGAGTGTCGTGAGCCATCCGCAGGGCAGCCCCCACGCCGCGCGCCGCGGTGCGGCCGAGCCGCCGCCGTACGGCGCGTACGCGCCCCACGACGGCTACGAGCCGCCCGACCCCTACGGCCCCCACGGGGGCCTGGGCGGGCACGGGCTGGGAAGCGCGCCCTCCGGCCCGGGCGGTTCGGGGGCGCACGCCGCCTACGAGGCGTACGTCCCCCGCCAGTCGGCGGCCTCCTCCGGGACGGCCACGGCGCCACCGCCCCCGACCGTGCTCACCGGCGTCGTCCACACCCCGTACGACGGTCACCCGTACGAGGGGTATGCGCCCGCCGTCCCCTCCGGAGAGGACGCGCCGGGAGGGGACGGAGCGGAGGACACCTTCCGGAGCGGCCCGTTCAGCGCCCTCGACGACGAGACCGACGGCGAGCCCCCCGACGAGCACTACGGCGAGGCGCCGCCGCCCGGCCGGGCGAGCGCCCGCCGGGCCGGGCGGCGCAAGCGGGCGGCGCGGGCCGCGCCCCGGCAGGGCGGCGACCCGCTGCGCCGGCTGCTCCCGCAGGCCCTGGTGGTCGCCTTCCTGGCCGGCGGCACCTCCGCGTTCGTCGCCGGGGACAAGTCCGTCCAGCTCAGCGTCGACGGCACGCCGCGCACCCTGCACACCTTCGCCGACGACGTCGAGGAGCTGCTGGCCGACGAGGGCATGGCCGTCGGCGAGCACGACCTCGTCGCCCCCGGCCGCCACCACGACCTGGCCTCCGGCGACCGGGTCATCGTCCGCTACGGCCGCCCGGTCACCCTCACCCTCGACGGGGAGCGCCGGCAGGTATGGACCACCGCCCGGACCGTGGACGGCGCCCTGCGCCAGCTCGGCGTCCGGGCCGAGGGCGCCTACCTGTCCGCTTCCCGCTCCGCGCCCATCGGCCGGCACGGCCTGGACCTCGACGTCCGCACCGAGCGGACCGTCACCTTCATGGCCGACGGCCGCACCCGCACCATCCGCACCAATGCCGCGACCGTCCGCGAGGCCATCGAACAGGCCGGGATCACCCTCAACGGAGAGGACACCGCCTCCGTCGACCCCGACAGCTTCCCCCGCGACGGCCAGACCGTCTCGATCATGCGCATCACGGGCGGCCGCGAGGTCCGCGAGGTGCCCATCGACTTCACCACCGAGCGCCACGACGACCCCCACCTCGCCAAGGGCACCGAGGTCGTCGCCCAGCGCGGCGAGAAGGGCGTCGAACGCATCACCTACGCGCTCCGGACCGTCAACGGCGTCCGGCAGAAGCCCCGCAAGCTCTCCTCGGAGATCGTCCGCAAGCCCCGCACCCAGATCATCAAGGTGGGCACCAAGAAGATGCCCACCACCGTGCAGGGCGCGGAGGGGCTGAACTGGCGGGGACTCGCCCAGTGCGAGGCCGGCGGGCGGCCGAACGCGGTGGACCCGTCGGGTACGTACGGGGGTCTCTACCAGTTCGACGTCGGCACCTGGCAGTCGCTCGGCGGCAGCGGACGCCCGCAGGACGCCAGCGCCGAGGAGCAGACCCTGCGGGCCAAGAAGCTGTACGTACGCCGGGGGGCGAGCCCGTGGCCCGTGTGCGGCCGTAAACTTCACGGGTGAGCTCCAGCCCCAGCACAGACGAGTCCGGCGCCCTGCTCGGCCCCGCCGACATCCGCGAACTGGCCGCCGCCCTCGGGGTGCGCCCCACCAAGCAGCGCGGTCAGAACTTCGTGATCGACGCCAACACGGTCCGGCGCATCGTCCGCACCGCCGGGGTACGCCCCGACGACGTGGTCGTCGAGGTCGGCCCCGGCCTGGGCTCGCTGACGCTCGCCCTGCTGGAGGCCGCCGACCGGGTCACCGCCGTCGAGATCGACGACGTGCTGGCCGCCGCCCTGCCGTCGACCATCGCCGCCCGGCTTCCCGGCCGCGCCGACCGCTTCGCACTCGTGCACAGCGACGCCCTGCACGTCCGCGAACTGCCCGGCCCGCCGCCCACCGCGCTGGTCGCCAACCTCCCCTACAACGTGGCCGTGCCCGTGCTGCTGCACATGCTGGAGCGGTTCCCCAGCATCGAGCGCACCCTCGTCATGGTCCAGGCCGAGGTCGCCGACCGGCTCGCCGCGCCGCCCGGCTCCAAGGTGTACGGCGTCCCGTCGGTCAAGGCCGCCTGGTACGCCGAGGTCAAGCGGGCCGGCGCCATCGGCCGCAACGTCTTCTGGCCCGCCCCGAACGTCGACTCCGGCCTCGTCTCCCTCGTCCGCCGCGCCGAGCCCATCGCCACCACGGCGACCAGGGAAGAGGTCTTCGCGGTCGTCGACGCGGCCTTCGCCCAGCGCCGCAAGACGCTGCGCGCCGCCCTCGCCGGCTGGGCGGGCTCCGCCGCCGCGGCGGAGGCGGCGCTGGTCGCGGCGGGGATCTCGCCGCAGGCGCGCGGCGAGTCGCTGACGGTCGACGAGTTCGTGGCCATCGCCGAGCACAAGGCGGGCTGAGCGGGGCCGGGCCGAGCGCCCTTACCCCGGGGCGGCGGGCCGTGCGGGCGGGGCCCGCCCCGGCCGCCTCGCCGTAGGCTCCGCGTCGGCCTCCGAGTGCCGCGCCCCCGCCGCCCTACGATCCGCCCGACCGCCGATACCGACCCGAGGAGCCGTCCTCCGTGACCGCGCAGTCCGTCACCGTCCGCGTCCCCGCCAAGGTCAACGTCCAGCTGGCCGTCGCCGGCCCGCGCGCCGACGGCTTCCACAACCTCGCCAACGTCTTCCTGGCCGTCTCCCTCTACGACCGCGTCACCGCCACCCCGGCCGACGAGCTGCGGATCACCTGCTCCGGCCCCGACGCCGGCCAAGTGCCCCTGGACACCTCCAACCTCGCCGCCCGCGCGGCCCTCGCCCTCGCCGCGCGGTACGGCCGCGAGGCGCGCGTACATCTCCACATCGACAAGGACATCCCCGTCGCCGGCGGCATGGCCGGCGGCAGCGCGGACGGCGCCGGGGCGCTCCTCGCCTGCGACGCGCTGTGGGGGACGGGCGCCTCGCGTGACGAACTCCTGGACATCTGCGCCGAGTTGGGCAGCGACGTGCCGTTCTCCCTGATCGGCGGCGCGGCGCTCGGGGTCGGTCGCGGCGAGCGGCTGACGCCGCTGGAGACCGGCGGGACCTTCCACTGGGTCTTCGCGGTCGCCGACGGCGGGCTGTCCACGCCGGCCGTGTATGCGGAGTGCGACCGGTTGCGGGCGTCGGCGGGGACGGATCCCGGGCCCGAGCAGCCTGCGGCTTCCGCCGCGCTGCTCGACGCTCTGCGGTCCGGGGACGCGGCGGCTCTTGCCGGGGCCGTATCCAACGACCTTCAGGCTGCGGCGATTTCCCTGAGGCCGTCGCTGGCGGACACGCTGTCCGCCGGTTCGGCGGCCGGTGCGCTCGCGGCGATGGTTTCCGGGTCGGGGCCGACGACCGCCTTCTTGGCGAAGAGCGCGGAGGAGGCCGCTCAGGTGGCTACTGCTTTGCAGTCATCGGGGACGTGCCGGTCCGTTCGCGTGGCGTCGGGTCCGGTGGCCGGAGCCACCGTGGTGGATTGAGCCCCAGCCCCGCCCTTTCACCGTTTCTTGCGGGAGGGCCCGCACCCCCGTGAAAGCGCCTGCGGCGCTTGTCCTCAATCGCCGGAAGGGCTGAAAGTGCCCGCTCAGGCACCATCCAGCCCGTCCGGCGTTTGAGGACGAGCGGCGAAGCCGCGACAAGCGGGGTCTGGGGCGCAGCCCCAGGAATCGGCGAAGGGGTGGGACTGGGGAAAACCCCACCCCTACCCACCCGCTGCTCCCATGGGCCGCGCCGCCGCAACTCCCTAGCGTTGCGGGAATGACAGGAAAGCTCGCCCTGCGCTCCCTCCGCCACAGAACCGGCGGCTTCCTCGCCACCTTCCTCGCCCTCTTCATCGGCGCCACGATCGTGATGGCGTGCGGCGGCCTGATGGAGACGGGCATCCGCAACAACGTCCCGCCTCAGCGCCTGGCCGGGGCGCAGATCCTGGTCACGGGTGACCGGATCCACCACCAGCCGGGCAAGAAGAAGCAGCTGGTGCTCTCGGAGCGCGTGGAGCTCCCGGCCGGGCTGGTGGACGAGGTCAGGGCGGTGCCGGGGGTGCGGACGGCCGTCGGGGAGCGGACGTTCGACGCCGCGCTGCCCGACGGGGGCGGTACGGCGCGGGGGCACGCGTGGGAGTCCGCGGCCCTCACCCCGTACGCCCTCGCCGAAGGCGCCGCGCCCCGGCGCGGCGAGGTGGTGCTCGACGCGGCCCTCGCGCGGCGCGCGCGGGTCGGGGCGGGCGGCCGGGTCCGCGTCGTGGCGCACGGCGGTGCGGCCGAGTACCGGGTGAGCGGCGTCGCCCGGCCCGCCGCGGGCCGGGAGGTGCCGCAGCGGACGCTGTTCTTCTCCGGGCCGGACGCCGAGCGGCTGTCCGCCCACCCGGGCACGGTCGCCGACATCGCGGTCGTCACCCGGCCCGGCGCGGACGCCGGCGCGGTCCGCGCGGGGATCGCCAAGGCGCTCGCCGGGCGGCCGGTCTCCCTGCTGACCGGCGACGACCGGGGCGCGGTCGAGCACCCCGAGGTGGTCGAGGGCGGTGAGGGCCTGGTGGCGATCTCCGGGGTCTTCGGCGGGCTGGGCGTCCTCGTGGCGGTGTTCGTCGTGGCCGGAACCGTCGGGCTCTCCGCCCAGCAGCGGTTCCGCGAGCTCGCCCTGCTGCGGGCGGTGGGCGCCACCACGGGCCAGATCCGCCGGATGCTCCTCGGCGAGACGCTGGCGGTCGCCGTACTGGCGGGCGCGGCCGCCTGGCCGGCCGGGCCGGCGCTCGGCCGGTGGCTGTTCGGGCGGATGACGGACACCGGCATGGTCGCGGAGACGGTCGAGTTCGCGCAGGGCTGGATCCCCGCCCTGCCCGCGTACGGCGCGCTGCTGCTGACGTCCGTGCTCGGCACCGTCGTCGGCACCCTGCGGGCCGTCCGGACGAAGCCCGTCGAGGCGCTGGGCGAGGCGACCGCGCGGCAGCGCTGGTTCCATCCGGTGCGGCTGGGCCTGGCGCTGCTGTTCCTGGCCGGCGCGACCGCCCTCGCGCTGGTGACGGCCCTGGTGCTGCGCGGCCCGGTGGCGGCGAGCACGGCCGGCCCGACGGTGATGTGCTGTGTCATCGGTCTGGCGCTGCTCGGCCCGTGGTTCGCGAAGATCGTGAGCGTGCTGCTGCACTGGCCCGTGCGCCTGCTGACCGGCGCGGCCGGCCGGCTGGCGGCGCTCAACTGCCGGGCGAGCGCGATCCGTACGGCCGCCGTCGCGACCCCGGTGATGCTGGCGAGCGCCATCACCATCGGCATGCTCTACCTCCAGACCAGCGTGGCCGCCGCGACCGACCGGGAGTTCACCGGGAACCTGCGGGCCGACGCCGTACTGAGTTCGGCGGCCGGCGGCGTCGACCCGTCGCTGGTGACCGCCGTGCGCCGGCTCCCCGGCGTCGCCGCCGCGAGCGCGACCGTCACCGGCACCGCGTACACCGTGCGTCCGCACGACGGCGACGAGAACAAGCGCGGCACCACCCTCCAGGGCGTGGACGCCGAGGGCGCCGGGCAGGTCCTCGCGATCCGGCCGACAGCCGGCCGGCTGACCGACCTCACGGGGAACGCCATCGCGCTCCCCGAGGCCGCGGCCCGCCGTATGCACCGCGGAATCGGCGACACCATCGGGCTGAAGATGGGCGACGGCGCCTCGGTGGACGTCAGGATCGTGGCCCTCTTCCCCGCCCGCGAGGGTTTCGAGACGGCCCTCACCAGTGCCACGCTGCTCGCCCGGCACACCACCGCCGGACTGCCCGCGCAGATCCTCGTCAAGGCCGCGCCCGGCGTCACCGCCGAGCGGCTCACGGACGAACTGGGCTGGCTGGCCGCACGGCATCCGGGGGTGAAGGTCAGCGACCGGGAGACGGTGACCGCCCAGCGGGAGGAGAACACCCGCACCCAGATGTGGGCCAACTACCTGATCGTCGGCATGCTCGTGGCCTACACCACCCTCGCCGTCGTCAACTCGACGGTCGTCGCGGTCGGCGACCGCCGCCGCGAGTTCGCCCTCCAGCGGCTCACGGGAGCCACCAAGGGCCAGATCATGCGCATGATGGCGGTCGAGAGCGGGTTCGTCGCCGCGGTCGGCCTGATCCTCGGCACCCTCGCGGCGGCCACCACGCTCGTCCCGTTCAACCTGGCCGTCTCGGACGGCTTCCTGCCCTCCGGGCCCCTCTCGATCTACCTCGCGGTCGTGGCCGCCGCGGTCACCGTGACGCTCGTCTCCACGCTGGTTCCCACCTGGGCCGCGCTGCGGGCCCGGCCGGTGGAGGCGGCGAAGGTGTGAGCCAGGACGCCGCGGCCGGGCTCCGCGGCGGGCGTGGGATCCTGAAGGGAGGACCACAGGCCTCCTGAAGGGGAGACCGAGGAGCGAGGAGCGGAATGGCAGCCAACCTGGTCAATCTGGAAGCCGTCGACAAGGTGTACGGCACCCGTGCGCTGCTCGACGGCGTCTCCCTCGGCGTCAACGAGGGCGACCGGATCGGCGTGGTCGGCCGCAACGGCGACGGCAAGACCACCCTGATCCGCATCCTCGCCAAGCTGGAGGACGCCGACAAGGGCCGCGTCACCCACGCGGGCCACGTACGCCTCGGCGTCCTCACCCAGCACGACTCCCTCGACCCCGAGGCCACCGTCCGGCACGAGGTCATCGGCGACCTCGCCGACCACGAGTGGGCGGGCAACGCCAAGATCCGCGACGTGCTCACCGGCCTCTTCGGCGGCCTCGACCTGCCCGGTTTCCCGCACGGCTTGGACACCGTCATCGGCCCGCTCTCGGGCGGCGAGCGGCGCCGCATCGCGCTCGCCAAGCTGCTGATCGCCGACCAGGACCTCATCGTCCTCGACGAGCCCACCAACCACCTGGACGTCGAGGGCATCTCCTGGCTCGCGAGCCACCTGCGGGCGCGCCGCTCGGCGCTCGTCTGCGTCACCCACGACCGCTGGTTCCTCGACCAGGTCTGCACCCGCATGTGGGACGTCCAGCGCGGCACCGTCCACGAGTACGAGGGCGGCTACAGCGACTACGTCTTCGCCCGCGCCGAACGGGAGCGGATCGCCGCGACCGAGGAGGCCAAGCGGCAGAACCTGATGCGCAAGGAGCTCGCCTGGCTGCGCCGCGGCGCCCCGGCCCGCACCAGCAAGCCGCGCTTCCGCATCGAGGCCGCCAACGAGCTGATCGCGGACGTCCCGCCGCCGCGCGACAACGCCGAGCTGATGAAGTTCGCGAGCTCCCGGCTGGGCAAGACGGTCTTCGACCTGGAGAACGTGACCGTCCAGGCCGGCCCCAAGGTCCTCATCGAGCACCTGACCTGGCAGCTCGGCCCCGGCGACCGGGTCGGCCTGGTCGGCGTCAACGGCGCCGGCAAGACCTCCCTGCTGCGCACCCTCGCCGAGGCGGCCCGCACGCAGGGCGAGAAGCAGCCCGCGGCCGGCAAGGTCGTGGTCGGCAAGACCGTCAAGCTCGCCTACCTCTCCCAGGAGGTCGCCGAACTGAACCCCGCTCTGCGGGTGCTGGAGGCCGTCCAGCAGGTACGCGACCGCGTCGACCTCGGCAAGGGCCGGGAGATGACCGCGGGCCAGCTGTGCGAGAAGTTCGGCTTCACCAAGGAGAAGCAGTGGACGCCCGTCGGCGACCTCTCCGGCGGTGAGCGCCGCCGGCTCCAGCTGCTGCGGCTGCTGATGGACGAGCCCAACGTCCTCTTCCTCGACGAGCCCACCAACGACCTCGACATCGAGACCCTGACCCAGCTGGAGGACCTGCTCGACGGCTGGCCCGGCTCGATGGTCGTCATCAGCCACGACCGGTACTTCGTCGAGCGCACCACCGACCGGGTGTTCGCCCTGCTCGGCGACCGCTTCCTGCGGATGCTGCCGCGCGGCCTGGACGAGTACCTGGAGCGGCGGCAGGCGGTCCTCGACGCCGCGGCGCCCGCCGCCCCCGCCGCCGCCTCGGCCCCGGCGAAGCAGAAGAGCGCGGGCGACGCGCGCGCCGCCAAGAAGGAGCTCCAGAGGATCGAGCGCCGGCTCGACAAGGTGAGCGAGCTGGAGGCGAAGCTGCACGCGCGCATCGCCGAACAGGCCACCGATTTCGAGGCGGTGGCCAAGCTCGACGCCGAGCTGCGCGAACTCGCGGCCGAGCGCGAGGAACTGGAGACGCGCTGGCTGGAGTCGGCCGAGGACGTGTGACCGGTCCGGGCGCGCGGCCGGGTGTCCGGCCGCGCGTACGACGGGGCGTGACGGGGGGAGTGACGGGCGCGTGAGAGGTCCCGCGCGCCCGGTGCCGGCCGGCGAGGGACTCCGGGCGCCCCTCCATCGAAGCCACAACGGTCTCGTCACAGCCCGGTATCGGTGGCCCCGCACCTCCGGCGGCCCTCCCTGCGCCGTCGGAGCGGAGTGATACAAAGAACCCCCGCTCGCCTGCCGCTCACTGGCGGGAACCGCACCCGATGCGCTCCTTCCCGATGGCCGCCCGCCACCGGGATCGCGGGGGAGGCCGGTCGGGCCGCGGCTTCCCGCGCGTAAAGAGGAAAGCCGATGTCACAGCCGCCCAAGCCGCCTCAGCCACCGCAGGGGGTGCCCCCGGAGCAGCCGGCCGGAGGCTTCGGCGCGCCCCAGGAGCCGACCGCACCCGGTGCGGCGCCCCAGAACCCCACAAACCCCAACCC
>NZ_JBPQTX010000174.1:0-14607 GCF_051386555.1 Streptomyces sp. URMC 126 | reverse complement strand
GCCGGGGAGGTGAGCGGGGACGCCGAGGGCGCCGGGTCCGGGGAGGGCTCCGGGGCCCCTGGAGCCGCTGAGGAATCTGCGGCCTTTGCAGCTTTTGTGCCCTCTGTTGTGGCCTTTGAGGAATCCGTGTCCCCCGGGACGGCAGGGGAATGCGGTGGGTGGCTCTGTTGCATCCCTGCGCACCTCCGTCCCGCGGATGGCCGTCCGCCGCGCCCGCTTGTCCGGCAGGACTTTTCCGCAAACGTTTTTCTGTCCACCTTCGCAGATCGGGGCGGGGCACGGCCGCCTGACACGGGCGGGCGGGTGACGGGCCGTACCGCGTCGCGAGACACCGTTCCCGGATGCCGGACGGGGGGTCGGATGCGGGGCCGGACGCGGGGTCGGATGCGGAGGCCGGGCGACCGGGCGGGAGGACCACCATGCCCGACGAGCGGGACGCCCGGAAAGAGGACGGGGACGTCCCGACCCCGTCGCACGCAGGCCGCGAACCTCCGTACGGGGCATGCCAGTTCGGCGCCCGAAGGCCGTCTTTCGCACGGCCGCAGGACAACTAGCCTGGCTGCCATGAACATTCTGGGGACTTCACTGAGGGTGTGCGTCGGTGATCTGGAGGCGGCGATCGCCGTCTACGAACGGCTGACCGGCACGGAGGCGGTGCGCTTCCGGCGGGGCGGCGTGGCGGTCGCCGCGGTCGGCTGTTTCTTCCTGATGAGCGGCCCCGAGGCGGAGCTGTCGATCCTGCGGAAGATCACCGCCACCATCGCCGTGACGGATGTGGACGACGCGGTCCGTGATCTCAAGGCGGTCGGCGCCGAGATCATCGCCGGCCCGGTGCCGACGCCCATCGGGCGCAACCTGGTGGCCCGCCATCCCGACGGTTCGGTCTTCGAGTACGTGGACCGGGCCCGGACGGGCTGACCCGGCCGGTCCGGCGTCCGACGACCACCGCGCGGAGCGTGGTGTGGGGCGGCCGGGGGCCCGCCCCCGGCGCGCGGCGAAGCGGGGGCGCCCCTGTGGGGGGAGGATCAGGGGCGCGTCCGCCCGCCGGATGAGGACCGCCTCACCCTCACCTTCACCCTCACCCGTACAGCGCCTTGCCCATCGCCGATCCCTCCTCGGCGACGTGCGCCCGGATCGACGCCAGGTACTCGTCACGGCCGACCAGCCCGTCCCCGTCCGCGTCCAGCTCGTCGAACGCGGCCCGCGCGTTCGCCTCGGGGTTGCCGAGCGCGGTCCGCAGCAGCAGGAACTCGGACCGGGTCAGCCGGCCGTCGCCGTCCCCGTCGGCGAGGTCGAAGAGCGCGGCCAGGGTCGCCCGGCAGACGCCGTCGAACGCCTCGGCCCCGGCCCAGGCGTCGTACTCCTCGAAGGTCACCCCGCCGTCGCCGTCCGCGTCCATCGCGGCCCACGCCCGCTCCCCGGACGCGCGCGCGGCGATCACCAGCGGGTCGTCGTCCGCCCTCCCCGTCGCCCGGATCACGTTCCGGGCGCGGGCCAGGTACTCCGACGCGGAGATGACCCCGTCACCATCCGCGTCCAGCATGGCGAAGACCCGTTCTTTGGCGCTCGTGTACTCCATGGCGTCCCCTTCTTCCCCTTCGCTCGGCTCGTCCGCCGCATCGGACTTCGCCCGCTTTACCCGCTTCGTTTCCGTGCGACCGAACCGTCCGGTGGTGGCTACCCGGCCGGGCCGTCGTCCACCCGGAACCCTCCGCTCCCCGTCGGGTGCGGTGGTGCGGCACGGCTCACAGGGCGTACGCCCGGGCGCACGGCCACGTTTCACGCCGTGGGCCCACTGCGAAGAGCGGGCGGCGGCGGCGTACCCGTGGGGTAGGGCTGGGTCGGCGGTACACCGACGGAACCCTGGAGGACGGATGTCCGGCACGCGCGGCGCGGCGATTGCCATCGGTTCACTGGCCCTGTTGTGCACGTCCGTTCTGTGCGCCCCGGCCGGACAGGCGGACGGAGGCGGGCGCGGGAGCGGCAAGAGCGGCCACGCGAGTGCCCACGCCGCGCGCACGGACGGCAGAGGGGCCCACGGCACCGGCGGCATCGGCAACGGCATCCTGTGCACCGGCCCCAGCGAGAGCGCGTACGACCCGCCCTTGACGTTGCGGCCACGGAACACCCGCGTCCACACGGTGGCCCGGTACGCGTGCACCGTCGCC
Source organism: Streptomyces sp. URMC 126 (assembly GCF_051386555.1). Lineage (NCBI taxonomy): Bacteria > Bacillati > Actinomycetota > Actinomycetes > Kitasatosporales > Streptomycetaceae > Streptomyces > Streptomyces sp. URMC 126. The sequence goes on along the minus strand of NZ_JBPQTX010000174.1, from coordinate 12,439 downwards.
CCCGGCCGGACTCTCCCCGCGACCGGCACCCTCGACGGGGTGTCACCGGAAGCCTCCTGCCTCTCGGTGGCCACTCCGCGCATCACGGAGACGGTGCGGTACGCGGACGGCACCCGCTCGGTGATCGGCTATCGGAACGGCACCAGCGTCCGCGTCGCCGGCGTCCTGACCGTACGGCTGACGGGCGAGGTCACCTCCGGACGGGGCGCCGGAAGCCGCGCGGAACGGGACGTACAGGCGCTGCCGGGCCAGCCGCCCACACAGTGCCTCTCCGAAGGCCTGCGCGGCAGCACCGGCGGGGCCCAGCTGGAGATCCGTCCGTGACGCGCCCCGGGATCCCCACCGAGCCCATCGGCAGCCTCCCCCGGCCCGCCGAGCTGCTGGCGGCCCTGGCGGACCACGCGGCCGGCCGGACGGACGACGCCGGGCTCGCGGACGCGCGGGAGCGCGCGGTGCGCGACACCATCGGGCGCCTGGAGGAACTGGGCTCGCCGGTCGTGACCGACGGCGAGCAGTCCAAGCCGAGCTTCGCCACGTATCCGCTGGCCGGTGCGCCGAACCTGGCCCCCGACGGCGTCGTCATCCCGTTCGCCGACGGCCACCACCGCCGCCTCCCGCGCCTGGCGAAGGGGCCGTTCCGGTACGCCCAGCGCGCCGAGCGGTACCTGCGGGCGGCCCGGAGCCACGCCACCGTGCCGGTCAAACAGGCCGTCATCGCCCCCTCGGCCCTCAGCCTGCTCTACCCGTCGGACGGCATCGAGGGCTACTCCCGCGAGGAGTTCCGCGACGACCTGCTCGCCGAGGCCGAGGCCGACGTCCGCGGCTGCCTCGACGCGGGCGCGCACAGCGTGCAACTGGACTTCACCGAGGCCCGGTTGTCACTGAAGCTCGACCCGAGCGGGGGGCTCCTGGAGACCTTCCTCGACCTCAACAACCGGCTCCTGGACCGCTTCACCGACGCCGAACGGGCCCGCATCGGCGTCCACACCTGCCCGGGCGGCGACCAGGACTCGACGCACAGCCTGGACGTCGACTACGCCGAACTGCTCCCCCGGCTGTTCCGGCTGCGGGCGGGCGCCTTCTACCTCCAGCTGGCCAGCGAAGCGGATCCGGAGCGGGTCCTGTCGGTGGTGGCCGAGCATCTGCCCGTGAGCGCCCGGGTGTTCGTGGGCGTCACCGACCCGATCGATCCTCGGATCGAGACGGCCGAGCAGGTCCGCGACCGCGTCCTGGCCGCGGCCCGGCACCTCCCGGCGGACCGGCTGGGCACGTGCGACGACTGCGGATTCGCGCCGTTCTCCGACGACGTGTCGACGTCGCGCGAGACGGCCTTCGCCAAGATCCGGGCCAGGATCGAGGGCACGGCACTGGCCGAGCGCGAACTCGGCCTGGACTGAGGGGCGTTCTCGCTCCCCATCCGACCGTTTCCGGGCCACCGCCCAGGCTTCTGACGACGCCTTCATGAGTCGCGGGCGCCTGGAGGCTCCCCCACGGCGCCTCCAGGGCCGCCCGCGACACGGCGACCACCTCCCGGCCGATCCGTTCGGCCGGCCGTTCCTCCGACGGCTTCGGGCACGTCGCCCGCCTGGCGGTGCGCCCACTCGCGGCCGAGGCGGATGAGCTGACGAAGCATCAGCCCCTGGCCGGGTCACAGTCGCTGCGACCTGAGCCGGGCCGCACCGGCCGCTCCGACGCGGCCGACGCGGCCGACGCGGCCGACGCGCGCAGCCCAGCGCAGTGCGGCCCGCCGCCGTCTTACCCGCCGGATTGCGCAGGCCTTCCCGTACCGCCGGACCCGCTCGTCGCGCCATCCGTACTCGCTCACCCTGTCAGCCCGGCCCGACCCCGCCGACCGCGCCCGCCCTACCCGTCACGCAAGGCCCCTCCCATCACCGTCGCCACCGTCCTGCGCACCGTCTCCGCTCCGGGTCGCGGGCCCGTCCGGTCGGCGAAGAGCAGGTGCGCCGCTCCGATCAGCGTGGGGGCGAGGACGTCGGGGTCGGCATCGGGCGCGAGACGGCCCAGGTCGCGTTCGGCGGCGAGGTAGGCGGCGAGCGCGGACGCCGCGTCCGTAAGGAGCGGGACGCCCGTCGGCCGGTCGCGGCGCAACCGGGCCCGCAGCCCGTCCCGGGAGGTGACGAGCCCGACGATCGCCACCGCCACCGACTCGAACAGCTCGGTGAGCGCGTCGGCGAGGCGGCCGGTGACATCACCCGTCCCGGCGGACGCGCACAGGGTCGCCCCCAGGGCCTCGACCCGTGCGGCTCGGTCCAGCACGAGCTCGGCGAGGAAGGCGTCGAAGTCGGCGAAGTGCCGGTGCAGGACACCCTTGGCACACCCCGCCTCCTCGGTGACCGCCCTGCTCGTCAGGGCCGACGGCCCGTCCCGGAGCAGGACGCGTTCCGCCGCGCCGAACAGCTGCTCCCGTACGTCCCGCAGGGCCACGCCCGTCGGCATCGCGCACCGTCCCCTTCCCCGCCGGACGGCGGAGTGTCGGTCGACTCCTGACAAGTGGGCACTCGCCCACTAGAGTGGGCGCATGCCCACTCCTCGCTCAGGGGGAGCATATCCCCCGGCTGACTCACCCCATCTCGCCCGCAGCGCCGCCGAGTCGTTCGGCGCGGATCCCGAGCGCTACGACCGGACGCGGCCCCGCTACCCCGACGCGCTGGTGCGCCGGATCGCCGCCGGGACTCCCGGGTCCGGCGCCCTCGACATCCTCGACGTCGGCGCCGGAACCGGCATCACCACCCGGCAGTTCGCGGCCGCCGGCCACACGGTGCTCGGCGTCGAGATCGACGAGCGGATGGCCGCCTGGGCGCGGCGCGGCGGACTCAACGTGGAGACCGGCGCCTTCGAGACCTGGGATCCGGCCGGCCGGACCTTCGACGCCGTCGTCTCCGGACAGAGCTGGCACTGGATCGACCCCGCCACCGGTCCGGCCAAGGCCGCCGGGGTCCTGCGGCCGGGCGGCCGGCTGGCCGTCTTCTGGAACGTGGCGCTGCCGGCGCCAGAGGTCGCCGAGGCGTTCGCCGCGGTCTACGACCGGCTCCTGCCCGGCTCGCTCGCCGCCCGCCAGTGGACGGCCGGTCCGGACGCCTACGTTCCGGTGTCCGCGCGGACGGCCGACGGCATCCGGGACACGGGGGCGTTCACCGAACCGGAGGAATGGCGATACGACTGGGAGCGCGTCTACACCCGGGAGGAGTGGCTGGACCAACTGCCGACCAGCGGGCTCCACTCCGGGTTCCCGCCGGAGGTCAGGGAGCGGCTGCCGGAGGAGGTCGGGGCGGCCGTCGACGCGCTGGGGGGCTCGTTCGTCCTGCGGTACGCCGCCGTGGCGGTCACCGCGGTGCGTGCCCGGCGCTCCTGAACGCCCGGAGGCCGCCCCGGCGGGGACTCACCCGGCGTTGTCCCGACCCGCGTTGATCATCTAGAGTCCTTCATGTGACTGCCGGGTCGGCCATGGGCCACACACGAACAGGGTTCCCGGCCTCGGCGTGAGCGCGAGGCGGGCACGAGCCCCGCCGTTCTCTCCGCGTCTTTTTCCCACCGGCGCCCTTCGCGGCGCCGCCTCGCACCGGCGAACCGAAGACACGGAGAACACACCACTCATGCCGAGCGCACCGCAGCCCCCGCACGCCCCCGCGTCCACATCCGCCCCCGCATCCGGGGCCGAATCCCGGACGTCTGTCGTCCAGTTGAACCACACCGCCGTCTACGCCGTGGACCGTCAGCTCTCGGCCGAGTTCATCGCCGCCGTGCTGGGCGTCGAGGTGAGCGCGCCCTTCGGGCCGTTCCTCCCCGTCGATCTCGGCAACGGGGTGACCCTGGACTACTGCGAGAAGCGCGACGAACCGATCCAGTCGCAGCACTACGCGTTCCTTGTGCCCGAGGAGGGATTCGACGACATGATCTCCCGGCTGGAGGCGCTCGGCGTCACCTATTACGCCGACCCGCACCACACCGAACCGGGCCGCGTCAACGGCTGGTTCGGCGGGCGCGGAGCGTACTTCGAGGACCCGTCGGGCCACAACATGGAGATCATGACGCGCCCTTACGTCCGGCCGTAGCGAGGACCGAGCGCCAAGGGGCGGCCTGACACGGCGAGCGGGCCGCCGGCCGCCAGGGGTAAACGGCTCGTCACAGCGGGCCGTCCACCGCGGCGGACGGGCCGGACCGGATGGGCGGGCCGGGTCTGACAGACAGTCTGCCCGGCGCGGCGACGGGCGGATACCTGACGGTGCCTCAGCCGCCGCGCGACCCGGCCCACCCCAAGTCCCCCATCGCCCGCCTCCTTACTCCTTATCCGTCACCCATCACCACCCGTCACTCAGACATCGGCCGGGCGGCGCGGTGCGCGCCACATGCCCCACAGCGTGGGGCCGCCGCCCGGCAGCCGCATCTCCTCGCGCACGGTGAAGCCGAAGTGCTCGTAGACGGGGATGTTGGACTCCTTGGAGGACTCCAGGTAGACGGGCATGCCCGACGCGTCGGCCTTGGCCAGCCCGGAGCGCAGCAGAGCGGACCCCTGGCCCTGGCCCTGGGCGGCCGGGTCGGCGCCGATCAACGCCAGGGACCAGTGCGGCTCCTGAGGCGTGTGCCGCGCCGCCGTCTCGACGGCCTCGCCGAACAGCCCCGCCCGGTCGCCGAGCAGGGCCACCAGATCCTGGATGGTCTCCGCGTCGGGGACGGCCTTCTCCTGCGCCTCCGGCGCCACCCAGAAGGCCGCGGCGGCCTCGGTGCGCTCGCACGCGCCGTTGCGGACGTACTGCCGGGTGAAGATCGTCGAGAAGTAGGCACTCAGCGACGCCTCGCGCGAGGAGGCGTCCGGGAAGAACCAGCGCATCATCGGGTCGTCGTCGAAAGCGCGGGCCAGGAAACGGCTGATGGATTCGGCGTCGTCGGCCGTCGCCGCCGCCGGCGTGTTCGTTATCGGCATACGTGCATTGTGCATCCAGCGATCTTGGCCCCTGAGGCGGGTACCCCCTCCCCACCCCCACCCGCCGGAGCGGGCCGAACCATGATCGAAATCTCTTTACGCCACGCACGACCGGGTGTTACGTTCGCACCGACGCGAGATACGCGTGTGATCACGGATGGGGAGGTTGATGAATATGGCCGTCATCGGCTCACTTCGGCATCCCCTCATCCGGCCCGCGCGCTAGCGCAGCAGCGTGGTCCGGTCGTTACCGATACGACCAGGAGCATCACATGACGTCCTCCATCGCGACGCCTCACACCGAACTGACCACCGACCGCCTCGTCCTGCGGCCGTGGACCGCCGCCGACGTCGCCGCGGCCCTCGCCGGCACCGGGCCGGCGCACTGGACGGACGGCTTCCCCACCGAAGCCGACCGCTTCATCGCCGGGCTCATAGAGAAGAACCCCGTATGGCTCGGTGAGTACGGCCACCGCCTGATCTCCGAGCGGGACAGCGGACTCGTGGTGGGTTCCATCGGCCTGTTCTGGCCGCCCACCGAGGGATCCCTGGAGCTCGGGTACGGCATCGCCGCCTCCCACCGCGGCCGGGGTTACGCCACCGAGGCCACCCGGGCCCTGGTCGCCTTCGCCTTGGCGGCCCCCGGTGTCCACACCGTGACCGCCGGCGCGGAACCGACCAACCCGGCCTCCGTCCGCGTCCTGGAGAAGGCCGGCTTCCGCCGCACCGGAACCAAGGGCGACGTGCTCCGCTTCGCGTACGCCGGTCCGGAGCGCCTCGACGCGTGACCCATCGGGGCCGGCGGCCTGCCGCCGGCCCCTCCCCAACAGGCGTCACCGCACGCGGAGGTGCCGACAGGCCCGGCGGTCACCTGAACGAGCGATGTCCACCCGGGAACCTCTGGCCTCACACTCGATTGTGGGCAGTGCGCACGCCGCGCGCACCACAGGTGAAGGAGGACCGTATGTTCCTCGTCTCCACTCGTGGCCGGACCGCCGCCGGAGTGGCGACCCTGCTCCTCGCGGCGGTCGGGATGCCGGTGACGGCCGCGGCCGATGTCCCCCGCACACCCCTGGCAACCGTCAACTGCGCAGGCTCGATCACCGTGAACGTGCACCCCGTCAACGGTGCCGTCGACGGCAAGAGCGGCAGCGACTTCCGGTGCGCGACGCCCGACCAATCCTTTCCCGCCCAACTGACGCTCACCGGCTCGGTGACAGGAAGCGGCGCCCTCTTCTTCACGACGCACACCAACGACACCATCAAACGCACGGACACCGGCCAGGAGATCCGGTTCACCATCGACCGCCGCCTCGACCGAGACTCCACCTCGGCCTCCGGCAACGCCACGGAACGCGGTTCGAGCAACCAGGCACGCGACTCCGGGACCGGCCTTTTCGGCACCGGGACGAATCTCGTCACGTTCGTCATCACCAACAACTACATCCTCGACGTCACCACGTAAACCGGCCGACGCGGCGACGCTGACGACCGAGGCCGGTGCGATCGACCACGGAGAGAGCCGCTACGCGGCGGCGCTGCCGTCGGTGAGGAGATCGAACAGCCGGTCCGATCCGTCCGTCTCGTCGGCGTCGAACTCCACCGGTCCGTGCTGCCAAGCCGTGGCACCGCTCTCCCGCCACACGCACACCGTCGCGTCGAAGAACCCCTCGAAGCGGAACTCCGGCGCCGCCGTGTGGTGCGCGAGGGACGCGGCGGCCTCCATGCAGGCCAGGTCGACGCCTTCACGCCGGCCGACCGTGAACGAGTGGGTGGGGTGATCCGAGGCGAGGAGGGAGTCCAGCAGGGCCAGGGTCCGGCAGCGGGCGTGGAGGACGTCGGGGTCGGGCAGCGCGGTCACCAGCGTCTGAACGGTCATGCCGGTCATCCGACTGCCCACCACTGACAACGACACCGGGCGGGACGCGCACCCGCTGCCGGAGTCGTCCTGTCACCGGCCACCGTGCGTCCGGCATCCCTCCGAAGGTGACGAGCGCATCCGGACCGCGGACTTGGGGAACTTGGGGAACTTGGGCGGAGCATTACGGACGGGATCCGGACGAGCTCTGCGGGGTGGCCTTGCGGACCGGACCCTCCGAAACCTTCGCGCGGGTCACCGCGGACCGCGATCCGCGCCGGTGCCTGGCCAGGCTGCACGAGCTGGAGGACGAGGACGTCCAGTCCGGCCGCTGCTCGGCCTTCGGCGGTGCGGCGGAGGTGTCGCCCGGCCTGCCGCCGAAGTCCCGAGCGCTGTTGGCCGCGAATCACGAGCACCGGGTGCGGGGCCGCTGCCGCCGCGGGCGCTCTCCCGGCCACGCCTTCCTCACGGGTCGGGGAGGCAACCCTGCACCGGTTTCCCGGAGTCCTCATCGGCAACCCGCACGACACCTCTCACCGATGGACGGGGAACCACACATGTCTGCCACAGCCTTACCGCGCACACTGGTCCCGATGATCCTGGCCTCGGTGCTGGCGCTGACGGGAGCGGCGGCCAACGCCGCCACGCCCTCGATGACGACAACGTCCACGTCCACGTCCGCCGCGCCGCGCGCCGCCGAGCCCCGGTCCTCGCACCCCGCCACCCAGGACGCCCTCGACGCGATCGTCCGGGCCGGGACTCCGGGCACCCTGGCCCGAGCCGACCAGGCGGACGAGGTCTGGTACGGCTCTTCCGGAGTGGCGGACCGAAGAACGGGCCGCCCTCGCCTGCCCCAGGACCGCTTCCGCATCGGCAGTCTCACCAAGACCTTCACCGCCACGGTCCTGCTCCAGCTCGCCGCCGAGCCCCGGTACGGGCTGTCGATCGACGACACCGTGGACAAGTGGCTGCCCGGCCTGGTGCGCGGCAACGGCAACGACGGGCGCGGGATCACCCTGCGCCACCTGCTCCAACAGACCAGCGGTCTCTACGACTACCTGAAGGACGCGGACTTCTCCGCGAAGTACACCGGCGACGCGTTCTTCGCCCACCGCTACGTCAGCGTCGCACCGGAGGAACTCGTCCGGACCGCCCTCGCCCACAGGCCGTACGCCGCGCCGGGCGAGGGCTGGCACTACTCCAACACCAACTACATCCTGGCCGGCATGGTCATCGAGAAGGCCACGGGGCACGGCTACGCCGCCGAGGTGGAGCGGCGCGTCATCAAGCCCTTGGGCCTGCACGGCACCTCGGTCCCCGGCGACGCGGTGTCCATACCCGGCCCGCACGGGCGGCACTACTCCAGGCTGTACGTGCGGGGCCCCGCCGCCCGCGACCACGACGTCACCGAGTACAACCCGTCGAGCGCCGGTGCCTCCGGGGAGATGATCTCGACCACCCGTGACCTGAACGTCTTCCTCCGCGCCCTGCTGCGCGGCCGGCTCCTTCCCCCCGCCCAGCAGAAGGAGATGTTCACCGGACGCGACCTCGGGGACGGCAGGACCTACGGCCTCGGAATCAGGTCGCAGACGCTCAGGCCGTGTGGCGTACGGGTGTGGGGGCACAGCAGCGAGATCACCGGCTCGCTGACCAGGATGGCCGCCACCGCCGACGGCCTGCACGTCCTCACGGTGAACCGGAACGCCGACTGGGGTGACCACAGCCTGGAACAGGCGGCGGTCGACGCGGAGTTCTGCGGGACGAGGCGCGGATCCCACGAACGCCCGGCCGGCGCGGGAGGTTACCGCCCGGTGCCGTAGGCGGCGGCCATGGGCGAGCTGCCCGTGGTGACGAAGTCGTGGATACCCGTCAGATAGGCGTCACGGTCGACCAGCCCGTCGCGGTCGGCGTCGAGCGCGTCGAACGCCGTACCGGCGTCGTGCGCGGTGTTCCCGGACGCCATGCGCAGGCGGGTGAACTCGTCGCGCGCCAGACGGCCGTCGGCATCGGTGTCGGCGATGTCGAACAGGGAGCCCAGAGCGGGCCGGCAGGAGCGTTCGAACGCGTCGTGTCCCACCCAGGAGCGGTACTCCTCGAAGGTCACCCGCCCGTCCCCGTCGGCGTCCATGTCCCGGAAGACCGCCTCGTGCGCGGCTCGCGAGGCGGCGACGACCGGGTGGCGGGGGTCGCGGCCGACCGCGGTAGCGGCCCGCTCGACCCGCGCCAGGTATTCCGCGTGGGTGATGCTGCCGTCACCGTCCACATCGAGCATGGCGAAGATACGGTGTTGGGGGGAGGGAAACTCCGAGGTGGTCACTGCGCTTCCTTTCGGCCGCTCCTCATGGCGTGGCACCGCCGAGCTACCCAGGAAATCCGCACAAGACGCGCATGCGGCCGGAAAACCGTACGTTCGTGTGCGGAACACGGCTGCCGGTGTCGGGGGGGGGGAGGGTGGCGAGGCCGTCGCGGCGTCCACGACAGCGTCCGCCGACTCGAACGCGAATTTGCCTCGAACACAGGGACGGGTAATATGCGTTTCGCGCCGCTAGCTCAGTTGGCTAGAGCGCCTGACTCTTAATCAGGAGGTCCGGGGTTCGAGTCCCTGGTGGCGCACGGAAGCAGTGGGCCCCACCGGTTGTTCCGGTGGGGCCCACGCGTTTTCGCCCCGGCCGGGCGCCCACCCCACTGTCCCGTTCACCGCACTCGTTCACCCGGCCGGATGGCGGCGCGGGGCGCCCGTTTCGTCCCGTACGCCGGGTGGTACCCCTGCGGGGATCCCCTGAGCGCGGGTTCCCGGAACAGGGAGAGGTGAGCGGGATGGCCGAGAGCGTGGGTGTGGCGGAGGCGGAACGCGGGAGCGCGGCGCGGGCGCCCGCCTCGGCGGCGGTGGCGGCGGGGGTGACGGCGACTGATGCGTCGGCTGTGACGGCTGTGACGGCTACTGAGACGACGCCTGTGGCGACGCCTGCGACGGCGGCTGTGACGACGGCGACGCGGATGTGCAGATTCGACGATGTGCTGGGCGCGACGGCCGCCGACCGCCTGCTGGAGGAGGCCTGCCACGCGCTGATGGCCGAGGTCCGCGAGCGGGACGCCGGGGTGGAGGTGACGGTTCCGCCGACGTGGCGGTGCGTGGACCAGACCGCCCGCTTCCCGTCCCTCGCCGCCGCGGTGGCCCGGCTGCTGCCGACGGTGACGACGATGCTGGGGGTGGCGGTGGTCGATCCCCGAGTGTCGTTCGGGTTCACGATGCACAACGAACTGCCGTCCGGAGTACGGCGGCAAGAGCCGCCCGTACGCGACAGCGCGGGCCCGGGTGACCCGTGCCGCATCACGTTCGTGTACCACCTGCATCGCAGGCCGCGGGGGTTCACCGGCGGCCAGACACGGATCTACGACTCGACGGTCCGCGAGGGGCACCCCGCCGTCGCGGAGTCGTTCCGCGACGTACAGCCGGACCACGACTCGCTCGTCTTCTTCCCGGCCGACGCCTGGCACCAGGTCCGTCCCGTCGCCTCCCCCTCGGCGAAGCTGCTCGACAGCCGGTTCGCCTTCCACGGCCGGCTCGACACGGCCCCCCGGTGAGCGGGGACACCTCATGGCCACCGCCGCGCCCGCGCGTCTGACCGTCGGCACGGCCGTCCACGACGACGGCGACGACACGTACTCCACCCTCCTCTCCCTCCGCCTCCACCACCCCGAAGTCGCCGACCGCGTCGACCTGCTCGTCGTGGACGGCGACCCGGACGGGCCGGGCGGCGCGGGCCTGCGGGCCCTGGCGGACACGCTCCCGGGGCTGCGCCGCGTACCCGCCGGGCACCTGCGCGGCAGCGCGCTGCGCGACCTCGTCGTCCGTGCGGCGCGGACGGAATGGGTGCTGTCCGTGGACGCGCACGTCCTCCTCGCGCCCGGTGCCCTCGCCCGCCTCCTCGCGTACGCCGACGGGCACCCGGACTGCCGCGACCTGCTGCAGGGGCCGCTGCTCGGCGACGACCTGCGCACGGTGCGAACCCACCTCGACCCGGTCTTCGACGGCGTGTCGTTCGGTACGCGAGGGTGCGATCCGCGGGGGATGGATCCGGAGGCGCCGCCGTTCGAGATCGGCATGCAGGACCTCGGGGTGTTCGCCTGCCTGACGGACGCCTGGCCGGGCCTCAACCCGCGGCTGCGCGGCCTGGGGGCGGAAACGGGCTCACTGCACAAGCGGTTCCGGGCGGCGGGTGCGCGGGCGCTGTGCCTGCCGTTCCTGCGCTGGACCCGGCGGTCCGTCCCGCCGCCCGGCGCGGCCGTTCCCGTGGACACCGCCGACCGCTGCCGCGACCACCTCCTCGCCTGGGAGGAGGCGGGCCTGGCCGTCGAGCCCGTCATCGACCACTACCGCGAGACGTGCGGTGACGTCGTCGACGAGTGGGTGGCCGAGCACGTCGCCGAACGCGGGCATCCGCTGGACCGGTTCGACGCCCTGGTCTGCGTCAATGCCGACGCCGACGCGCACCGCTGGGTGGCCGCCCACCGGCGTTTCCGGCGTCTGGGCATCGCCGGCCGCGTCCGCCGCCTCCCCGCTCCCGCCGTCCCCGGCGATCCGGCGGCGGGCCGTGCCCTCGCCCACCGCACGGCCGTCGCCCAGGCTCGGCAGCGGGGACTCCGGCACGTGCTGGTCTTCGAGGACGACGTGGTCTTCTGCCACGACGCGACGAGCGTCCTCACGGCGCACGTCGCGGAACTCGCCGACCGACGCTGGACCGTGTGCCGGTTCGGCGGGGCGGCGGTCGCCTACCACGCGCGCGTCTTCGACCGACTGCTGGACGAACTCCCGCCGGACGCCGCCGACATGGCCTCCTGGACCGCCCGGCACGGCGGGCTGGAACGGTTCTGCGACCGGCACTTCGCCGACACTCTCGTACGGGTCTCCCCTGCCGTGACCTCTCGCGAACGGGCCGGCGGGGATGCGGTGTCGGCTGTTTTCCGGGGGTAGGGGGGTGGTGGTCGGCGGTGGCGTCGCGCGCGGATCGCCGACAGGGGCGCCGCCAGGGGCGGGGGCGCAGGCGGCCGCCCGCCGCGTCCGGGCGGCAAGCGCCCAGCGAACCGGCGCGGCCGAAGGCGCCGTACGCCGTCCCGGTGCGCCGAGCGACGCCGCCCGCGCCGGGTGACCAGCCGATGATCCGATCGTTCTGCAGGCCATGAAGACGACCTCGCGCGTTCTCGGTACGGCCGCCCTGTGCGGCGCCCTGCTGACGGCCACGGCACCGGCGTACGCCGCCGACGGCCCCGACGTCCTCGACCTGGTCAACGTCAAGCGCGTTCCGGTGTCCGTCCTCTCGCAAGCCACCACCGCGGCGGACAACATTCTGGTCTCCGGCATCGCCGGGGACCGCGCCGACGAAGGCCGGCGGGACGCGAAGGGCAAGGGAGTGGCCGGGGAGGCGAAGCGGCCTTACGAGGCGAGCGTGGTCGAATCCCTGCTCGGCCTGCTGAGCGGTCCCGACTACGAGAAGTAGGCAGAGGCGAGCCGGGCTTCGGTCTTCCGGCTCCGCAGGCACGGCTCCGCAGGCACGACTCCGCAACACGGCTCCGCAGGCACGGCTCCGCAGCACGGCTTCACCCCCGGCCCGCCCAGGCCCCTCGCACCCCTCTCACCC
>NZ_JBPQTX010000173.1:0-14669 GCF_051386555.1 Streptomyces sp. URMC 126 | reverse complement strand
CGCCCGAGCCGCCCCGGCGGCCCCCGCCGCAGCCCTCGCCCGGCTGGGGCCGCTGGGTGCTGGCCTTCGTCCTGGTGCTGTTCGTCGTCGTCATCCTGCTCGCCCGCGGCCTGCCCGGCGGCGAGTCCCACGAACGGTCGTACAGCGACTTCGTCGCCCAGGTGGACGCCGGGAAGGTGCGCAGCGTCGACATCGGCGACAAGGGCACGGTGACCGGCCGGCTCACCGACGGCACCGAGTTCACCACCCAGCTGCCGACCGCCCTCGGCGCCGGACAGCTCGAACAGCGGCTCCAGGCCCACCACGTGGAGATCACCGCCTCCCGCAGCGGCCAGGGCAGCCCCTGGCTGTCCGTCCTGCTGGCCTTCCTGCCCCTGCTGTTCCTGGGCGCCTTCTTCCTCTGGGGCGCCCGCCGCGCCGCCGGCTCGCTGTCCGGCGGCATCAGCGCCATCGGCCGCTCCCGCGCGAAGATCATCGAAGCCGAGCGGCCCACCACCGGCTTCGCCGACGTCGCCGGCTACGACGGGGTCAAACAGGAGATCGGGGAGGTCGTCGACTTCCTGCGCAGCCCGGAGCGGTACGCCCGGGCCGGCGCCAAGGGCCCCCGCGGCGTGATCATGGTCGGGCCGCCCGGCACCGGCAAGACCCTCCTCGCCCGCGCCGTCGCCGGCGAGGCCGACGTCCCGTTTCTCTCCGTGACCGGCTCGGCGTTCGTCGAGATGTTCGTCGGCGTCGGCGCCTCCCGGGTCCGCGACCTCTTCGACGAGGCCCGCAAACGGGCACCCTCCATCATCTTCATCGACGAGATCGACGCCGTCGGCGGCCGGCGCGGCGGCGGCACCCGGCTCGGCGGCAACGACGAACGCGAGCAGACCCTCAACCAGCTCCTCGCCGAGATGGACGGCTTCGACGAGAGCAGCGGCATCGTCGTCCTCGCCGCCACCAACCGGCCCGACGCCCTCGACCCCGCCCTGCTGCGCCCCGGCCGCTTCGACCGGCAGGTCACCGTGCCGCTGCCCAACCAGGCCGAACGGGCGGCCATCCTCGCCGTACACGCCCGCGGCAAGACCCTGGACCCGGACGTCGACCTCGACACCGTCGCCCGCGCCACCCCCGGCTTCTCCGGCGCCGACCTCGCCAACCTGGTCAACGAGGCGGCCATCAACGCCGTCCGCGCCGACCGCGCCGTCCTCACCGCGCGGGACCTGGACACCGCCCGCGACCGGGTGCTCCTCGGCCGCCGGGAGACCTCCAACGCCCTGCTCCCCGAGGAGCGCCGCTCGGTGGCCGTCCACGAGTCGGGGCACGCCCTCGTCGCGGCCCTGTGCGAACACGCCGATCCCGTCGCCAAGGTGACCATCCTGCCCGCCGGGGTGTCCCTCGGCGTCACCGAGCAACTGCCCGAAGCGGAACGGCACCTGTACAGCGAGGGCTACCTCACCGACCTGCTCGCCGTCCGGCTGGGCGGCCGGGCCGCGGAACTCGTCGTCTTCGGCGAGGGCTCGACCGGCGCCGCCAACGACCTGGCGGGCGCCACCCTCATCGCCACCCGCATGGTCCGGGAGTTCGGCCTGTCCAGTGTGCTGGGGCCCGTCGGCTACGCCGCTCCCGGGCAGCAACTCCTCGGCGAGACGGCCGAGGAGCTGCAACGCCGGCCCTATTCGGAACAGACCCAGCGGATCGTCGACCGGGAAGTGGCCCGGCTGCTGGGGCAGGCCGAGGATCGCGCGCTGGGTCTGCTCCGTGAACACCGCGCGGCCCTCGACCGGCTGGCGGACCTGCTGGTCGCCAAGGAGACGGTGGACGGCGCGGTGGTCCTGGACGTGCTCCGGCGGGAGCACGCGTGACGGCACCCGACGGCGCGGGCGGCGGGCCCGCCCTTCACAGCTCCCATCCGTACATCGGCGACCGCCGCGGCTCCGGCCCGGCCCCGCGCGTCGCCACGTCCCGTTCCGCCGTGCCGATCAACTGTTCCCCCAGGTCGCGCAGGGCGCGGCCGGCGGCGAACTCGTCCCCGATCACCGGGACGTCCTGGTCGCCCGGCGCGCACCGGGCGACGCCCTGCCCCGTGAGGGAGGCGGCGCCGGTGTCGAGGACCGCGCGCGCCTTCGTGGTGCCGCCGTCCTCGGAGAGGTCCAGCCGGATCCGCCACTCGGTCGTGTGCTCCATGGCTCACTCCTCGCTCGGGTGTCCCCACGTCCATTCTGCCGCCACCGGCGCCCGCGCGACCGCTCGCGACCGGTCCGGGCGCACCGCGTGACGGTTCGCGTACGCGGCGCAGCGCCGCAGCGCCCGGAGCGGACCGTTCGGCGGCGGGCCGTGACTCTTCGCTGAGCGGCGTCGTTCGGGTGGAACACCGTGTGCCCGGGGCGTCAACTGCGCAGATGGCATAGGCCCGTTGTGCGTGTGATGTCGCGTTGCCGTGGTGAACGGCGGTGGCCAGGCGGTAGACCAGTGTCGTCACCCCGGACCGGAGGACAGCCGCCGCCAGGAGGTTCCGTGAGCTCACGACGTACGCTGCTGCGCGGCACCCTGGCCGCCGTCCTCTGCGCCGCCGTGCTGCCCGCCTGGGGCACCCCGGGCCGCGACCGGCGGGCCGCCGCACCGCCCGGCCCGGAGGCCGCGACCGCCGCCTACATGGAGGCCGTACGGACCGACCCGCGCGCCCTGCGGGCCTTCCTGCGCGCCCTCCCCAAAGGCGCCGACCTGCACAACCACCTCGGCGGCGCCGCCAGCACCGAGCTGCTGCTCGACCTCGCCGCCCAGGACGGGCTGTGCATCGAGAAGGAGCGGCTGCGCGCCGTACCGCCGCCCTGCCCTGCGGGCGCCCGCCCGGCCGCCGACGTCCGCGCGGACCGGACGTTCCACCGGCACCTCGTCCGCGCCTGGTCCATGCAGGACTTCCGGCCCGGCCGCGAATCCGGCCACGACCACTTCTTCGCCACCTTCGAGAAGTTCGAGTGGGTGGAGACCGGGCACATGGGCCGGCTGCTGAGCGAGGTGGCCGACCGGGCCGCCGCGCAGCACCAGTTCTACCTGGAGACCATGGTCACCCATGCCACCGCCGGAGTGGCCGCGCTCGCCGCCCGCGCCGGCTTCGACCCGGACCTCGCCCGGCTGCGCGCCCGGCTGCTCGCCGGCGACGGGCTCGGCCGGCTGGTCGCCCGCGCCCGAGCCGCCATGGACCGGGCCGCGGCCGAGTTCCGCTCGGCCTCCCGCTGCGGGACGCGCCGCCCCCGCCCCGGCTGCGGCCTGGCCGTCCGCTTCATCACCCAGGTCGACCGCTCCGCCGCCCCCGAGCAGGTCTTCACCGAGCTGCTGCTCGGCTTCGAACTCGCCCGGCGCGACCGGCGGTTCGTCTCCGTCAACCTGGTGGCCCCCGAGGACGGCGCCGTCGCCCTGCGGGACTACGCGCTGCACATGCGCATGCTGCACCGGCTGCACGACTGGTACCCGCGCGTCCCCGTCACCCTGCACGCCGGCGAGCTCGTACCGGGCCTGGTCGGGCCGCAGGACCTGCGCTCCCACATCCGCCAGGCCGTCCTCACCGGGCACGCGCGGCGGATCGGCCACGGCGTGGACATCGGCTGGGAGGACGGCGCCCGCGATCTGCTCGCGACGATGGCGCAACGCCACGTCCTCGTCGAGGTCCCGCTCGTCAGCAACGCCCAGATCCTGGGCGTGGACGGACCCCGGCACCCGTTCGCGCTCTACCGCCGGCACGGCGTGCCCGTCGCCCTCGCCACCGACGACGAGGGCGTGGAGCGCAGCGACATCACCGCCGAGTACGAACACGCCGCGACCGCCCACCGGCTCGGCTACCGGGCGCTCAAGGAACTCGCCCGCACCTCGCTGGAGTACGGCTTCCTGCCGGGCCGCAGCCTGTGGCGGGACCGCGGCGGCTTCGCCGTCGTACCCGCCTGCGCCCACGACCGGCCGGGCGCGCCCCGGCCCCGGCCGGCCTGCGCGGCGCTGCTCGCGGGGAGCCCCAAGGCGGCGGTGGAGTGGAAACAGGAGGGGGCGTTCGTCCGCTTCGAGAACCGCTTCGCGCGGCGGGTGCCGCTCGCGGCGCGGCCGCCGGGGGCGGGGGAGGGGAGGTGAGCGGGCCTCGGTTCCTCCGCCCGCGCGCGCGGGCGCGCCCGTTCCTCCGCTCTCGGGTTCTTCCGCTCTCGGGGCCGTGCTCCCGCGCGGTCGTCCTCACACACCGGACGGGCCGGCGCCCGGCGTCGGGACCTCCCAGTCGACCACCAGCCGCCCGCCCTCCCCGAGGGCGACGGTCGTGCCCAGGTCCGCCGACGCCCGGGAGAAGCGGTGGCGGATCCAGGCGCGGCCGGCCTCGGAGGCGATTTCCGTGTGCCCGTAGCCGAGTTGGAGGGGGACGGCCTCCAGCCGGACCGGGCCGGCGTCGTCCAGGGTGACGAGGAAGAGCAGGCCGTAGTCGTTGCGGAGGACCGGATCCACGGCGTAGTCGTCGATGAAATCGCCCATGTCGTACAAGGTCCGCCGGCCGGCACCGTGGAAGACGTGGGCCGAGTGCCCGGCGACGAGGCCGGCCCCGGCCTCGTGCAGCCGGGCGGCGGCCTCGCGGACGTAGCCGGGCGGGGCGGAGGTCATGTTGGGGCCCCAGTGCGGGGTGACGAGGACCGCGTCGGCGGTCCGGGAGGCGCCGGCCACGGCGTCGCCGAGCCAGTCCGGGAGGCCGTGGTGGAGGTCGGCCCAGGCCACGCCGGGGCGGTCAGGGGCGGCGGCGAAGTCCTCCGGGTGGTCGGTGGCGCCGAGGACGGCGAGCCGCCGGCCGCGCGCCTCCAGCACCGCGCCCGCCCGGGCCCCGGCCGCGTCCGAGCCCGCTCCCACTACCGCGATCCCGGCCTCGCCCAGCAGTTCCAGGGTGTCGGCGAGGGCGTCGGGGCCGTAGTCGAGGGCGTGGTTGTTGGCCAGGTTGACGCAGTCCACGCCGAGGTCGGCGAGGACGCCCGCGGCCACCGGCGGCGCCCGGAAGAAGAACGGCTTGCCGGGGGCGGCCCACGGCTCTCCGCGCGCGGAGACGCAGCACTCCAGGTTGAGGACGAAGAGGTCGGCCTCGGCCAAGGCCTCCCGCACTCCGGGGGAGACCAGGGTGTCCGGCGCGGGCGCCGCCGCCAGTCGTTCGGCGACGCCGCGTCCCAGCATGGTGTCCCCGGCCAAGGCCACGGTCACGGTCACGGTCACCGGCGTACCTCCCGCTCCCTTCAGTCTCGGCCGGGGCCCCGCGCCGAGCAAGCGGCGGGGGCGAGGGTGGGGCTTGAGGTCCGGCCTGAGCAGCGGTGGAGCGTCCCGGGAGACCGGTGGTGCGTCGCTCCGAGCCCTGCCTACTTGACGCCGGGCTTGTCCGCGAGCCGGGTGAGCCAGCCGGGCTGGCGGCGCGGCTCCCTGTTGCGGCTGTCCTCCGCCCGGTTGCACGTGGGGCACGCGTGCTTGAGCTTTTTGCCGTTCCCCAGATCCTGATCGATGTAGCCCACGTTGAAACACTCGCTGCACATCACACCCTCCTCGGTGGCGCACGCGCTCGTCAGGCCGTCCTCGTCCGTCACGGACCCGGACTCCGAGCGGGTCGTCGTATCCGGCGTCGGTCACATGCTGCCGCATCCCGTCCGCTTCCCGCCCCGGGTTCCGGACGTCCGGGGGCCGAGGTGATCAGGAATCGAGAAGCGTGGTGCCCGGGGCCGCCTCTAGCCTGCTGACCATGGACATCACCATTCACACGACTGTTCTTCCGCACGACGATCCGGACGCGTCGCTCGCCTTCTACCGCGACATCCTCGGCTTCGAGGTCCGCGGCGACGTGGGGCAGGGCCGCATGCGCTGGATCACGGTCGGCCCGCCCGGCCAGCCGGGCACGTCGATCCTGCTGGCGCCGCCCGCCGCCGATCCCGGCATCACCGAGGACGAACGCCGCACGATCACCGAGATGATGGCCAAGGGCACGTACGGCTGGATCCTGCTGGCCACCCCCGACCTCGACGCCACGTTCGAGAAGGTGCAGGCCCGTGACGCCGAGGTCGTCCAGGAGCCGACCGAGCAGCCGTACGGCGTCCGCGACTGCGCGTTCCGCGACCCCGCGGGCAACCTCGTCCGCATCCAGGAACTGCGCTGAGCCGCGCGGGCGGCCGTGAACGCGCCGGCGCACCCCACACCGGAAAGACGAACGACGGAGACGGGGGTTCTCATGTGCGAGCCCGAATGGCGGCGTGCACGCGTCCAGGCGCAGCGCCTGGAGGATCTGGCGCGGCTGCGCCGCGTCCGCGACCGGATCGACCGGGAGTACGCGCGACCGCTGAACGTGGAGGCGCTCGCCCGCGACGCGCACATGTCCGCCGGGCATCTGAGCCGGCAGTTCCGGGCCGCGTACGGTGAGTCGCCGTACGCGTACCTGATGACGCGCCGCATCGAGCGGGCGGCGGCGCTGCTGCGGCGGGGCGACCTCAGCGTCACCGAGGTCTGCTTCGCGGTCGGCTGCGCGTCGCTGGGAACGTTCACCACCCGCTTCACCGAGCTGGTCGGCATGCCGCCGGGGGCGTTCCGGCGGCGGGCGGCGGAGGCGACGGCCGGCCACACCGACGCCGCGGGTACGGCCGTCACGGTGGAGGGGATGCCCGCGTGCGTGGCGAAGCAGGTCGCGCGCCCGCTCAGGAACCGAGAATCCCCGGCCGCCCCGGAGTCCCCGGCGTAAGAGGCACGGCGCCGGCCCCCCACGCCGTCCCCACACCGCCCACCGACCGGCGAACGCGACCCGAGGCGACATCCGGGCGCCGGCCCGGCCCCCGGCACACATACCTCCACCAAGCAAGGAGCAAGGAAATGAAAGCACACGTCAGCTCGATACTTCTGGGCGTCCGGGACATGGACCGGGCCAAGCGGTTCTACACCGAGGGGCTCGGCTGGAAGATCCGGAACGACTTCGGCGTCTCGGTGTTCTTCGCGTCGGACGGCGCCTCGCCCGTCGGCTTCTACGAACGCGCGGGCCTCGCCGAGCAGGTGGGCACGGACCAGGAAGGCAGCGGCTTCAGCGGACTGGTCCTGACGTACGTCGTCCGCAGCGAGGCACGGGTCGACGAGATCATGGCGGAGGCCCGGAAGGCCGGCGCCACGGTGCTCAAGCCCGCCGGCGCGCTGCCGTGGGGCGGGTACGGCGGCACCTTCGCCGACCCGGACGGCTACATCTGGAGCCTCGGCTACAGCGCCCAGGGAACCGACCAGCCCTACGCGGAGTGAGCAACACGGGCCGGCCGGCGGCCGAGCCGGAACCGACACCGAGCCACGCGTCGTCGTCGGTCCCGAGGGCTCCTTGCGGCCCGTGCGCTGTCAGTAAGCCGCAAGGCTGAACTCGCCATCGCCCGACGAGGCGTGGAGCTGAATGAACAGCTCGCGGGCGAAAGCGAGACGTCCTGTACCCGGGATGCGTCGGAGTGTGGCTCTTCTGCGCAGGCGCCGCCGGGCCGGCTCCCGTGCAGAATGCCCGAATGAAACCCGACGAGGTCAACGCCGCCCATTGGTCACTGTCCAAGAAGGCGGCCGGCCGGCTCGTCACCGCGGCCGACAGGACAGCCGGCCTGCGAGAAGACCAGCGAGAACGCTTCGCGACCTGGGAGATCGATCCCTCGACCGGCCGGGCCCTCACGGAGACCCTCTCTTCGCCGCCCTGCCCGCCACACTGGCCGACCGCGACGCCCGCCGGATCGACCACCTGCGCCTCATGTCCTACGCGGTCACCACACTCAGCACCTTGACGTTGGAGCGGCTCGTCCAAGAAGCCGCCACAATGATCAACGCTGCCGCCGGGCCCGGGACCCTGGCCGAGCTCCTCCGGCCCACGCCGTGACCCGCGCCGACCCGGCCCGGTGGAGCTGGTGCTGGTCACGACACTTCGGACGGCCGATTGCGCAACAGCTCCCGCGCGGCTTGAAGGGCTTCCCGCTTCAGTTCCTCAAGCGAGGGGCCCCAGTTGACGTCCCAGTCGTCGAGAGCGATAGCGCAGTGGACGAGTGTTTCCAGTTCCTTCGGATAGTGGAGGTCCCAGGCGACTTCGTCCCAGATCATCCGGACGCCCACAGCAGGGTCGAGATGACCGTCCGTGATCTGCCCAGCAAGCCAGTAGGCCAGGGCCCGCTTCGCGGCTGTGGGATCGGCCGGGGCCTCGAAGGCCAGCCCCAGCTCCTCCGCGACCTGGCCGAACAGCTGTTGCGCTTCGGGCTCTTCCCGTCGGGTCAGCCCTGCGAGGAGGGGAAGGGTCGGGCTGTCGACGCCGGCGAGGAGGGCGTCCAGGCCGGCTTGGATGAGCCGATCGGAGCCGACCGGCCGGCCGAACGCACGGAGCTGCGCGAATCGTCGAAGCTGTTCGAGGGCCTCGTCCTGATTCACAGCGCTGCGTTCCTTCGCGTCGGCGGGAGACCGATCCTGTCACGCGGACGAGCCGCACTGTCCACCGGGTTTCCAGGCGGCGCGGCCACCCGGATCGGTCGGAGCGCCACACAGGGACGGACTCCGGCGCAGCCGGGGGCGGGCCGGTCGTTTCGTCGGGAACACGGCCTCTCGCCACCGACGGACGTCACCGCACCGCGGCGCTCCACCGACGCATCGAGCCCCGCGCCGCATGGCTCTCGGCTTGATCACCCCGCCCGGGGATGAACCCTGAAGGATCCCGCATGACAACATCCGGGCGTATGGACGAAGAAGCCCTGGCCGGAGGCGGCGTCAACCCTGTCGTGCGGATCGGTTCGACTGTCCGACGGCCGGTGGGGCCGTGGACCCCCACGGTCCACGCTCTGCTTGATCACCTGAAGGCGGCAGGATTCGCCGGCGCCCCAGGAGCTCACGGCTTCGATGCCGATGGCCGGGAGATCCTCGATTTCGTCCCCGGCCATGTCGCCCACTACCCCCTGCCGGACTACGTGCGGTCGGACGCGACCCTGCGGGCCGTGGCCGTCCTGTTGCGCGCCTATCACGACGCCACCGTCAGCTTCACTCCCGCGGCGGACGCCGGCTGGTACGTGCCCGGGCACGAGCCGGCCGAGGTGATCTGCCACGGCGACATCGCTCCCTACAACTGCGTCTTCCGCGACGGGAGGCCCGTCGCGTTCATCGACTTCGACACCGCCCATCCCGGTCCTCGCGTCCGGGACGTCGCCTACGCCGCCTATCGGTTCGTTCCCCTCACCGATCCGGGCAACGCCGACTTCACTCTGCCCGTCGAGGAGCAGGCCCGCCGACTCCGGCTCTTCGCGGACGCCTACGGGCTTGACGACGACGATCGCGCGGCACTGGCCGACACGGCCCGGGACCGCTTGGAGGGCTTGGTCCACCACATGCGCAAGCAAGCCGCCGTCGGCAACGCCGCGTTCGCCGCGCACATCGCCGCCGGACACGACTTCCTCTACCGCGCCGACGCGGCACACATCGCCCGTCACGCGGCGATCTTCACCACGGCCTGTGGCCGTTCACCGGCGAAGAACCGCGGCGGTTCCCTGTAGGTGATGGACCGGGCCGTCGGGGGGCGCAGCCGCGATGGTGACAGCTCCATTTATGGAACACCGACCTGAGCAAGACCCTGGCCCGGGCGTTCGTCCGCGTCTGACGAGAAGGACCGATATGAACGAAGCAGTCAAAGCCGAGGTGCTGGCGGAACTCGACGCGCTGCGGCGCGCGAGCGGTGTCGTCGACGGCCACGCCGACCTCGTACGCGAGTACTCGGCGGATGGCTCGGAGTGCCGGATCGTCTTCGCCGGCCCGGCGGGTGGCGAGGTCGGGGAACTGGTCCGCGCCGAGCGGGAGCTCGCCCGGTCCGGTGGATACACCCTGGAGTGGAAAGTCTACGGACACGACAGGCAGCGAGGCCTGGCTGCCGCGCTCGAAGCGGCGGGCTTCGTGCCCGGCGATGAGGAGCAGGTGCTGGTGCTCCCGGTCGCCGAGGCATCAGCGGCCCTCTTCGACACCTCGGCCTACGAGGTACGGCAGGTGACCGATGGCGCCGGGCTCGACGACTACGCCGAGATCTCCCGCCAGGTCGGTCGGCGCAACGCGGACGAGGAACGCCGGCAGCTGGTTCGGCTGCTCGAAGAGCAACCTGAGGCGATGAGCGTGCACATCGCCTATGCCCAGGGCGAGCCGGTCTCCTGCGGGCGGGTCCACTTCCAGGCCGGCAGCCCGATCGCCGAGCTGGCGGGCGCCCGGACCAAGACGACCCACCGTCGGCAGGGCTTCTTCACCGCGGTGGTCGGCTCCCGGCTGCGGCAGGCCGTGGAGCGCGGCTGCCGACTGCTGGTCACCGACGCGCTGCCCACCTCCGAACCCATTCTGCGCAAGCGCGGCTTCGAGGCGGTCACTTCCACCCGGCCGTACCTCTTCGAGCCGGCCGACTGAGCGCCTTGGCGCGCCGTCCGGAAGACGCGGACCCGAACCGAGGGAAGAACACGGCTCCGCTCACGACGCCGTCCGTTCCACCGCCTCCTTGACGACCGCCGACAACTCGTCCGTCCGGGCCAGTGTCGCGCGTTGGAGATCCGCGCCGCCGCCTCGGGCGAGCAGGCGGTCCAGGGACTCCTCCACCAGGGCGAGATCACCGTTGTCCGAGAGCGCGTCGCGGACGTGGTCGACCAGCGAGCGCACCACCGCCTCCGCCGGGGCCGGGGTCCAGTCGACCGGGTGCACCAGGCCGTCCGAGACGCCGGACCGCGACGCGCGCCACGACGCGAGCCGCAGCAGCCCGACGGACACCGGCTCCGGCGGCCGGCCGGCCCGCCACTCGCGGGCCGCCGTGTCGACCAGGCCCCGGGCGAGGGCCGCCACCAGGACGGTGTCGTCCGGGTCCAGGCACACGTCGGAGACGCGGATCTCCACGGTGGGGTAGTTCCGCGACAGCCGCGCGTCGAAATAGATCATGCCCTTGTCCAGCAGCGTCCGGGTGCCGAGCAACTGCCGTACGTGCGCGTGGTACCGCTCCGGACCGCCGAACACCTCGACCGGGCCAGCCGACGGCCAGCGGCCCCACACCTGGCTGCGGTAGCTGCTGTACCCGCTGTCGTGGCCTTGCCAGAAGGGGGAGTTGGCGCTCAGCGCGAGCAAGGGCGCCAGCCAGGGGCGGATGCGGTCCAGGACCGCCACCCCCTCCTCGTCCGACTCGACGCTCACGTGCACATGACACCCACAAGTGAGCTGCTCCTGCGCCGTGAGCCCGAACTCGTCGGCCACCTGACGGTAGCGCCGGCCCGCGCTCAGCGACGGGTCGACGGGCAGCGGCGAGGTGGCCAGGGCCGCGACCGCGGCGCCCACGGCTCCCGCCCGTTCGATGGCCGTGGCGCGCCGCCGCCGCACTTCCGCCGCCAGGTCCGTCATGTCGGCCGTCGGCCGTGTGGCGGTCTCCAGCTGCTCCCGCTGGAGCTCCTTCTCCAGCTCCGGATCGTTCCCCCGGGCCAGGTCCTCCAGCGCCAGCACCGTCCCGGCCACGGCCCGCGGTTCCCCGCTGTCCGGATCCACCAGGAGGAGCTCCTCTTCCACTCCGACGCTTCGCATGCTGTCGTCCGCCCCTTCCCAGGGTTCCGCCTGTCGTTCGCACCCCGTATACCCAGGTCGGGCGGGATTGCGCCGACGAAAGCGGAGCCGCTCTCAGACGCGCGGGTCCGCCGCGCGGCGGACCCGCAGGACGTCATGGGCGTGGCCGATGGCGTATGTGCCGTCGGGCCGGGCGAAGTGCTTCTCGACGTAGGCGGCCAGATCGGCGCGGGACGGCAGTGGGTCGAGGTCCCGCAGACCGGGCACGTTGATCATGAACTCGGCGGTCTCCAGGGCCTCGCGCGGATCCGCCGTGCGGTACGCGTTGTCGAGCGTCTCCACGGACCGCTCGGCCACCCGCCCGCCCTGCCGCTCCAGCAGCCGCCGGGTGGCGGGCCGCAGATCGAACCGGGCCCCGGTGAAGTGCCGCACCATGCGCATGCACGCGTTGTCCGGATTCTGCAGCAGGACGACGAGCGTGCCGCCGGGCGCCACCCAGTCGAACACCCGGTCGAGGACGTCGGGCCATTCCTCCTCGGGCAGGTAGTACAGCACGTGCGAGAGGAGGACCAGATCCGCCCGGACGCCGGGCTCGGCCCGCTCGACGGGCTCCGCCACCACCGTGGCGCCGGGACACGCCCGCAGCAGCGCCTCCCGCATGGCGGCGCTGGGCTCGACGGCGACCGTCCGCTCGAAGTACGGCGCCAGCCGGGCGGTGGTCCGCCCGTCGCCCGCGCCGACGTCCAGGAACACCCGGCGCCGCCCGAGCCCCTCGACGAGGGCGACCAGGCGCGCCTCGATGTCGTCCTTCTCGTCCGTCCCGGCCAGGAAGCGCTCGAACGCCCGCCGGTAGGCGGCGCTCTCGACCTCCAGCACCCGCACCCGGCCGGAATCCGCGAACGGCACCGACATCACGCGTCACCCCTTTCCGTATCCCGTGCCTACCACCTGTGGCCCACCCGTGCCATGGCATCCCGTGTCCCGGTCCACCCCGCGCAGGCACGTTTCCGCCCGCGTGTCGCGGCGGACGCCCGCCCGCGACCCCGGGCCCCGCGAAGTGCGCGCGGGGCCCGGGGCGACGGTAGGGACCTCAGCCCGGCGGGAGCGGACCCCCGACCCCGTCCCGCTCGCGGCACCGGGCCACCGCGCGGCGCACGGCCCGGTCGACGGCGGGCAGGGCGGCGGCGACGTCCGCGCAGACGACGTACTCCACCGTGGCCACCGTGTGCAGGCCCTGGATCAGGAAGGTGTACTCGCGCCCCGGCTCCAGGATCAGCACCACGGGCTTGTCGAAGGCGCTGGCCCAGCCCACCTCGATATGTGTGCCGGGCGAGGCGGGGGAGCCGGGCAGCGCGACGAAGACGTCGGCCTTGCGGATCTCCTCCTGGTCGATGGGGGTGCACTCCTCGGGGCGCATCAGCCGGGCGCCCCACGCCTCCCGGCGGTGGGCGTTGTGGACGGACAGCCCCTGGGACTCGAAGTGCTCGATCAGGACGTCGAAGGGCGTCCGCGCGTCCGGCGGCATCTCGCCCGTCGTCCGGTCCAGCAACCCCAGGAACGGGCCGGCGAGGAAGACGGAACGGAAGTCCGCACCGGGCTCCGGCGCGCCGGGCGGGGGGACAGGGGGGACACTCGTGTTCGGGGGAGCGCTCATGGCAGTCGTCCTCGGCCCTCTCAGTCCTTGACGAAGCACTGGATGTAGGCGTCACCGCTGGTGCCGTACGTGTACGTGGTGGTGTCGTACGCCGTGTAGGGGTGGCGCTCGACCCGGATGCGGCGGAAGTGCGGGGTGTACTGCCACCGCAGCTCGGGCTTGGTGCTGAAGAACGGGATGAAGACGCCGCCGGGCCGCAGCACGCGGACGACCTGCGGCATGGTGGCGGCCCACAGCTCCTTGTCGGTCCACACCTCCATGTCCAGGGCGGGGTCGAAGAACATGCCGTCCACGCTCTCCGAGGGCAGTTCGAAGACGCGGTGGAAGAAGTCGCCGCGTTCGATGGTCAGGTTCTCCGGCAGTTCGGGGTGGCGGGCCCGGAAGAGGTCCTCGACCTCGTCGAAGAGTTCCAGGACCGTGTGGCCGCGGGTGGCGGGGTTGCCCGCGATGCGCAGCGCGGACAGTCCCAGGCCGAGGCCCACCTCGTAGAAGTCGTGGCCGTACTCGCAGAGCATGTCGGCGCTCGCCCACATCAGGTCGCGTTCCCAGGCCTGCATGGCCTGTTCGCCGTCGATGCTCAGCGTCACCTCGCCGTCGTGTTCGACGAGCTCGATGGCGGGGCTGGACCGCTGGGTCATGCGTCCATCCTTCCTTCGTGCGGTGACCGGGGTGACCGGCGGATGAGGAGTGCGGTGATCGGTGGTGCGGGCCGTCCCGGGCGCCCCGGGGTTCAGGCCCGCCGCGGCACCACGCCGAAGTGGCGCCGGGCGGTGGAGACGGCCAGGTCCTGCACGGCGTAGACCGTGAAGTAGTACGCCTGCGGCGCGCAGCCGGGCGCGAACCGCACCCGGAACGCGACGTCGCGCGGCCCGTCGGCGCTCCCGCGCACCTTGACGGTGAGCGGTTCGACGGTGGTGTCCTCGCGCAGGTACGTCGGGACGAACAGCCCGAGCCGGACGGGCCCGGGCCGGGCGGCGGTCAGCTCCGCCCGGACGTCCAGGACGCCGCCCTGCTCGGCCTCGTCGGCGGCGTACGCCCACAGGCGGGGCGCCTCCGGCACCCGGAAGGTGACGTCGCCGCAGCGCATGCAGACCGCGCAGGTGGTGTCGAGGATCTGGGGCAGCAGGCCGCGCCGGGTGAACTCCTGGGCGGGGCGGCCGCAGTGGCACCGCACCTCCCGGACCTCGGGATCGAGGGCGCTGCGGTCGCCGAAGTGCGCCGGATAGTTCATGACCTCGTCCTCGGGGAGCTCCGCGATCCGCTCGGCGAGGGCGTGGTCGAGGGACTGCAGGTCCGCCGTGAGGGAGACGCGGATGTCCTCCGGCGACCGGTCGGCGAGGTGGGTCGGGCGCGCCACCCACTGGTCCACCTTGCGGGCGAGCTTCGTCAGCCGGGGCAGGAGCGGGTGCCGGGGCGGGAGCAGGCCGGAGGCGAGCAGGGCGGTGAGCCGGCGGCCCACGGTGAGCAGGAGCGGGTCGGGCCGGTGGTCGGC
>NZ_JBPQTX010000172.1:0-15066 GCF_051386555.1 Streptomyces sp. URMC 126 | reverse complement strand
CCCACCCCGTCTGCACCAGCGAGGCCCCGCCCCGCCGCGACACGAACAGGCCCCGCCCCGGCGGCAGCGGGCGCGGCTTGACGTTGCCGAGGAGCTCGCCCTCGCTCGTGTTGCCGGACAGCAGCACGCCCTGGGCGCCGAGTTCCTTGAAGCGCTGGATGAACTGCTCGTACGCGGAGCGCCCGGCGCCCGCGCTGCTCCGGGCCAGGATGATGTTGACGCCGGCGTCGCGCGCGTAGGGGAGGTTGTCGACGAGCTGCGCCATGGGGTTGCCGGACGAGGTGGCGACCAGGTCGTAGTCGTCGACGACGATGAACGCCCGCGGGCCCTTCCACCAGCTCCTGTCCCGGAGCTGCTGCGGGGTCACGTCCGTGCCCGGGATGCGGCTGCCGATGAGGGTGTTCATGTCGGTGAGGTACGTGTCGAAGGCGTTCTGGGTGGTGGCGTAGCCCACGAGGTAGGGCTCGGGCACGCACTCCAGCAGGCCGCGCCGGTAGTCGGCGACGAGGAAGAGCGCCTCCTCGGGCGTGTACCGCTCGGTGAGCTGCTTGATGAGCAGCCGCAGCAGCGCCGTCTTGCCGGACTCGCTCTCGCCGTACACCGCGAAGAACGGGTCGGTGTCGAAGTTGACGAAGACGGGCGCGAGGTTCATCTCGTCGATGCCGATGGCGACGCCGCGGCCCGGCTGCGCGTGCCCGTCGGGCAGTTCGCGGGCGGACAGCATCCGCGGCAGCATCCGGACCTGCGGCGCGTGCGGGCCCGGCCAGGCGTCGACGGCCGTCTTGACGAAGTCGGCGGTGGCCTCCGAGAGGTCGTCCCCGCCGCCCGAACCGCCGTCGATGCGCGGCAGGCCGGCCAGGAAGTGCAGCTTCTCGGCGGTGATGCCGCGGCCGGGCACGCCGACCGGGACGTTCACCGCGATCTTCCGGTCGAGTTCGGAGTCGAGCGGGTCGCCGAGCCGCAGCTCCAGCCGGCTCAGGAACTGGTCCTTGAGCGCGGCCCGCATCTCCATGTAGCGGGAGACGGTGACGACGAGGTGGACGCCGAGACCGAGACCGCGCGTGGTGATGTCCGCGATGTACGGCTCCAGCATCTCGTAGTCCGTCTTGAACGTCTGCCACCCGTCGATGACCAGGAAGACGTCGCCCCACGGCTCGTCGGGCAGCCGCCCGGCGGCGCGCAGCCGGCGGTAGGTGGCGATGGAGTCGATGCTGTTGTCGCGGAAGAACTCCTCGCGCCGGTTGAGGACGCCGGTGACCTCGGCGACCGTCCGGCGGATCTTCTCCGGGTCCAGCCGGGAGGCGACGCCGCCGACGTGCGGCAGCCCCTCGACGGCGCTCAGCCCGCCGCCGCCGAAGTCCAGCCCGTAGAACTGCACCTCGTGTGGGGTGTGGGTGAGCGCGAACCCGGCGATCAGGGTGCGCAGCAGCGTGGACTTGCCGGAGCGCGGACCGCCGACGATCAGCATGTGGCCGGCCGCGCCGGAGAAGTCCCGGACCAGGACGTCGCGCCGCTGCTCGAACGGCTTGTCCAGCAGGCCCAGCGGAACCCGCAGGCCGCCGGTCGCCTGCGGGTCGGGGCAGTGCAGGCCGCGCTCCGGGGTGGCGGTCAGGGGGGGAAGGAGCTGGTCCATGGAGGGCGCGTTGTTCAGCGGCGGCAGCCACACCTGGTGGGCGGCCGGGCCCTGGCCCTCCAGCCGGCGGACGATGACGTCGAGGACGGTGTCGGCCAGCGCGTCGTCGTCCGGCCGCTGCGGGGACCAGCTGAAGTCCGGGTCCGGCGCCTGGTAGCGGACGGGCACCGGCGCCGCCGTGAAGAGCACCGGACGGCGGTCGGCGGGCAGCGGACCGGTACGGGTCAGGGTGCCGGCGCCGTCGCGGTAGGTGCCCGACACGTAGGCGGCCTTGAACCGCGTCATCTCGTCGGTGCCGAACTTCAGGTAGCCGGAGCCGGGGACGGACGGCAGGTGGTACGCGTCCGGCACGCCCAGCGCGGTGCGGGACTCGGCGGCGGAGAAGGTCCGCAGACCGATGCGGTACGACAGGTAGGTGTCGAGACCGCGCAGCCGGCCCTCCTCCAGCCGCTGCGAGGCCAGCAGCAGGTGCACGCCCAGGGACCGGCCGATGCGGCCGATCTGGATGAACATGTCGATGAAGTCCGGCTTGGCGGTGAGCAGCTCGCTGAACTCGTCGATGACCAGGACCAGCGAGGCCAGCGGCTCCAGCGGCGCGCCAGCCGCCCGCGCCTTCTCGTAGTCGTTGAGGTTGGCGTAGTTGCCCGCGGCGCGCAGCAGTTCCTGGCGGCGCTGGAGTTCACCGGTGATGGAGTCCCGCATGCGGTCGACGAGCGTGAGGTCGTCGGCGAGGTTGGTGATGACGGCCGCGACGTGCGGCATGTCGGACATGCCGGAGAACGTCGCGCCGCCCTTGAAGTCGGCGAGGACGAAGTTCAGGTTCTCCGAGGAGTGGGTGACCGCCAGGCCCAGCACCAGCGTCCGCAGCAGCTCCGACTTGCCGGAACCGGTGGCGCCGACGCACAGGCCGTGCGGGCCCATGCCGTCCTCCGCCGCCTCCTTGAGGTCGAGCATGACGGGCGTGCCGTCCTCGCCGACGCCGATCGGCACCCGCAGCCGCTCGGCCCGGGACCGCGGCCGCCAGGTCGTGGCCGTGTCCACGGAGGCGGCGTCGCCCAGCCCCAGCAGATCGGTGAACTCCAGGTTGGCCAGCAGCGGTTCCTCGTCCTCCCCGGCGGCGCCCAGGCAGAGCGGGGCCATCTGCCGGGCCAGCGCCTCGGCGACCGGCACCGGCAGGTCGTCGGGGACGCCCTGGTAGACGGCGGTCGCCGACTCCAGGCGCAGCGCGCCCGGCCGGACGGTGACGCACAGCCCGCCGCGCGGCTCGTCCTCCTCGCCGGGGGCGATCTCCAGGACGGTGACGCCCTGGAGCCCCTCGGGCGAGGCGAGCAGCGACTCGGGCGGCACCGCGGCGCCGTCCAGCACCACCACGACGTGCGGCTGGTCCAGCAGCGGCTGGGCGTCCCGGCTGAACCGGGTGCGGCCCTCCAGCCGCTTGCCCAGCAGCTCCTCCACCTCCGGCAGATGGTCGCTGAACAGCCGCTTGGTGCCCGCGCCGTCGGCCGTGCTGGGCGCCTGGGCGTGCGGCAGCCACTTCGTCCAGTCCCACTCCCGCGCCGCCTCCGACTCCGCGACGACCGCGATCACCAGATCGTCGGGGGAGTGCAGGGCGGCCAGCCCGGCCACCATCGACCGCGCGGCGCCGCGTACCGCGTCCGCCTCCCCGGTGACCACCACGTGGTAGAACGCCCGCATCGACACGGCCACCGGCAGCCCGTCCAGCGAGCCGTGCGTCGCGAGGAACCGCTGCATGGCACCGGCCGCCAGCGGCTCCAGCTCGTCCACCGGCGCCGTCGTCGGCGCCACCAGCGGCGTCCAGAGCTGCTGCGGACCCAGCCCGATCCGCACCTGCCCGAAGTCCTTGTCGGAGACCCGCCGCTCCCACAGCCGGCTGCGCTCGGCGACCAGCGCCCACAACTGCTCCGGGCCCGGGTGCAGATAGAACTGCGCGTCCCGCTGCGCCCGCGCCGTGCGCCGCACCTTCCGCCGGGTCTGCGCCAGATACTTGAGGTAGTCGCGCCGGCCGTCGACGGCCGCGCCCTGCGAGCCCTTGCGGTAGCGGACGACCTGCGCGATGGCCATCGCGACCGTCGACAGCAGCATCATCACGCCCATGATCTTCATAAACGGCTGGGTGCCGGGCATGAAGAAGAAGACGACCGACGAGCCCATGCCGAGCATGGGCAGCAGCTGCATCGCCATCCCCTCCTGCTGCCCGCGGGGCAGTTCGGGAGGGGATTCGAGCTGGAGCTCGTCCGCGTCGGGCTCGGGTGGCATGACCCGGGGCGGACGTTTGACGACGATCTGACTCACCGGCGTATCAATCCCTCGCGTGCGGGCTGGGCGGTTGCGACCGGCGCCCCCCTGGTGGTGGCCTGTCTCCGCGCGACGATGATCCTACGTGCATAACACAGCGGTGGCCCCCGGTATGGTGTCGGCCCGTCAACACGCGGGACCAGCAGCGGGAGACCGCGGGGCCGGCGGGTGGAACAGCAGGCAACGAGGGGGCCCTCCAAGGTGAGTCCGACCACAACGACCGGTTACAGCCGCGTGACGGTCGTCGCGCCCGACAGCCGGATCGACGTCGCCCTCCCCGACGACGTCGCCGTCGCCGATCTCCTCCCGGAGATCCTCCGGCTCACCGGGCACACCACCGAGGGGACCACCCCGCCCGGCTACCACCTGGTGGGCACCGACGGCACCGTGCTCGAACCGGCGCGTTCGCTCGGCGCCCAGCGCGTGCTCGACGGCGCGCTCCTGCGCCTGCGTCCGTTCACCGAGTCGCTGCCGCCCGCCGTCTACGACGACGTGGCCGACGCCGTCGCCTCCGCCGTCGCCCGCGACCGCACGTTGTGGAACGAGCGGCTGCTGCGCGCCTCGGGCCTCGTCGGCGGCTCGCTGCTGCTGGTCCTCCTGGGGTTCGTCCTCTGGTTCGCCGACCCCGCGCGCCACGACATGCACAGCCTGCCCGGCATCATCGCCGCCGCCGTGGGCATCCTGCTGACGGCCCTCGCGGGCGCCCGCGCCCGTGTCTACGACGACCGCCCCTCCGCCGTCGCCATGGGCCTCTCCGCCCTGCCGCACCTGATGATCGCCGGATCCGGGCTGATCGCCCTCCGCGACGGCGAGGGCGTCGGCCGCCTCCAGTTCCTGCTCGGCTGCGTCACCGTCCTGGTCGCCTCCGTGGTGCTCGCCGCGGTCATGCCCACCGGCGACGCCCCCTTCGTGGCCGCCGTCTTCGCCTCGGCCGTCGGCACCCTCGCCACCTTCTGCGCGATCCTCGCCGGCGCGAGCCCCACCGACGCCGCCGCCGTCTGCGCCGTCGTCGCCATCGGCGCCCTCGCCTTCCTGCCCGGCCTCTCCGCCCGCGTCGCCCGGCTGCCCATCGGCTACGCGGCCCCCCGTTCGGCCACCGCCGGCGACCCCGACGGCGAGCCGGGCGTCCCGGCCGCGGACCCCGTCGACCCCATAGACGCCGACCGCGTCGCCGCCCAGGCCCGCCGCGGCCACGAGATGCTGCTCGGCCTGGTCGGCGGCAGCGCGGCCGTCGTCGTCGGCGCCTGCGCCGTCCTCGGGTTCTCCCACGACCTCTGGGCACAGCTGCTGGCCCTCGCCACCGGCGCCGCCATGCTGCTGCGCGCCCGCCTCTTCCGCTACACCGCGCAGGTGGCGTCCGTCCTCACCGCCGGCCTCGCGGGCCTCGGCCTGCTGGTCCTCGGGCTGGCCCTGAACCCGCCCGGCGAGGCGGTCCGCAAGATGGTCCTGGAGGGCGACCGCGGCCCGCTCGACGTGCACACCGTGTGGCTGGCGGCGGCCGTCGCCGCCGGGGCCGCGCTGATCGTCGGCATCGCCCTGATCGTCCCCAAGAAGGGGCTCTCCCCGTTCTGGGGCCGCCTCTCCGACCTGGCCGAGAGCGCCTTCCTGCTCGCCCTGGTGCCGTTGTGCCTCGCGGTGCTCGACGTGTACTCCGCGGCCCGGAGCATGACCAGCGGGTGACGCCCCGGCCGGTGCTGCTGGTACGCTGTGTGACGGCCGTATGTGTACGCGCCTCCGGACCGCCCTCCGCGGCGTCTGGGGACAGCGCCCAGCGGACCCCGCCTCCCGAGTAACGGAAGCTCCCCTGAGACCAAGACCAGGGGCACTCGGTGGCCAAACGAGACTCTGAAGGAGTATCGCGTGTCGCTCGACGCCGCTACGAAGAAGCAGATCATGTCCGAGTTCGCCACCAAGGAGGGCGACACCGGCTCCCCCGAGGTCCAGGTCGCGATGCTCACCCGCCGCATCTCGGACCTGACCGAGCACCTCAAGAAGCACAAGCACGACCACCACTCCCGCCGTGGTCTGCTGCTGCTGGTCGGCCAGCGCCGCCGCCTGCTGCAGTACCTGGCGAAGAAGGACATCACGCGCTTCCGCGCCCTGGTCGAGCGCCTCGGCATCCGCCGCGGTGCCGCCGGCGCCAAGTAAGACGTGACCAAGGGAGCGGTTCCCACTACGGGGGGCCGCTCCCTTTGCGTATCTCGTGGGACACGGAAGCTTTGTACTCTGGTCCCACAACGGCACAACGCACGGCATAACGAACACGGCGTATACCGGGTACACGAGGTACACGAGGTATACGACGTGAACAAGGAGGAGCGCGGACTCTCCGCCGGTCCTCGGTAGTGGCCCCCGGAACGGGGAATTCCGGGTGCTTCGATCGAAGACCGGCCCGCACAGAGCACAGCGCGCCCCTCCACCACCGTCCCGCCACACGGGCGCGGACGGTACACGGATCCGACGAGGAGATATCCCTGGTGGAGAACGAGACCCACTACGCCGAGGCCGTCATCGACAACGGCGCCTTCGGCACCCGCACCATCCGCTTCGAGACGGGCCGCCTGGCCAAGCAGGCCGCCGGCTCCGCCGTCGCGTACCTGGACGACGACACCATGGTGCTGTCGGCCACCTCCGCGTCCAAGCAGCCCAAGGACCAGCTCGACTTCTTCCCGCTCACGGTGGACGTCGAGGAGCGGATGTACGCCGCCGGCAAGATCCCCGGCAGCTTCTTCCGCCGCGAGGGCCGGCCCTCCGAGGACGCGATCCTCACCTGCCGCCTGATCGACCGCCCGCTGCGCCCCTCCTTCAAGAAGGGCCTGCGCAACGAGATCCAGGTCGTCGCCACGATCATGGCGCTCAACCCCGACCACCTGTACGACGTCGTGGCGATCAACGCCGCCTCCGCGTCCACGCAGCTGGCCGGCCTGCCCTTCTCCGGCCCGATCGGCGGCGTCCGCGTCGCGCTGATCAACGGCCAGTGGGTGGCCTTCCCGACGCACACCGAGCTCGAGGACGCCGTCTTCGACATGGTCGTCGCGGGCCGCGTCCTGGAGGACGGCGACGTCGCGATCATGATGGTCGAGGCCGAGGCCACCGAGAAGACCATCCAGCTGGTCGCGGGCGGCGCCGAGGCGCCCACCGAGGAGGTCGTCGCCGCCGGTCTCGAGGCCGCGAAGCCCTTCATCAAGGTCCTCTGCAAGGCCCAGGCCGACCTGGCCGCGAAGGCCGCCAAGCCGACCGGCGAGTTCCCGGTCTTCCTGGACTACCAGGACGACGTCTTCGAGGCCCTCGCCGCCGCCGTCCGCCCCGAGCTCGCCCAGGCGCTCACCATCGCCGGCAAGCAGGACCGCGAGGCCGAGCTGGACCGCGTCAAGGCGCTCGCCGCCGAGAAGCTCCTCCCGGAGTTCGAGGGCCGCGAGAAGGAGATCTCCGCCGCGTACCGCTCGCTGACCAAGCAGCTGGTCCGCGAGCGCGTGATCAAGGAGAAGAAGCGCATCGACGGCCGCGGTGTCACCGACATCCGCACCCTGGCCGCCGAGGTCGAGGCCATCCCGCGGGTGCACGGCTCGGCCCTGTTCGAGCGCGGCGAGACCCAGATCCTGGGCGTCACCACGCTGAACATGCTCCGCATGGAGCAGCAGCTCGACACCCTCTCGCCGGTGACGCGCAAGCGCTACATGCACAACTACAACTTCCCGCCGTACTCCGTCGGTGAGACCGGCCGCGTCGGTTCGCCGAAGCGCCGCGAGATCGGCCACGGCGCGCTCGCCGAGCGCGCGATCGTGCCGGTCCTGCCGACCCGCGAGGAGTTCCCCTACGCGATCCGCCAGGTGTCCGAGGCCCTCGGCTCCAACGGCTCGACGTCCATGGGCTCGGTCTGCGCCTCCACCATGTCGCTGCTGAACGCCGGTGTGCCCCTGAAGGCCCCCGTCGCCGGCATCGCCATGGGGCTGATCTCCCAGGAGATCGACGGCAAGACCCACTACGTCGCCCTCACCGACATCCTCGGTGCGGAGGACGCCTTCGGCGACATGGACTTCAAGGTCGCCGGCACCAAGGAGTTCGTGACCGCCCTCCAGCTCGACACCAAGCTGGACGGCATCCCGGCCTCCGTCCTGGCCGCGGCCCTCAAGCAGGCCCGCGACGCCCGCCTGCACATCCTCGACGTGATGATGGA
The DNA here is from genome assembly GCF_051386555.1 of Streptomyces sp. URMC 126. NCBI lineage: Bacteria > Bacillati > Actinomycetota > Actinomycetes > Kitasatosporales > Streptomycetaceae > Streptomyces > Streptomyces sp. URMC 126. The sequence goes on along the minus strand of NZ_JBPQTX010000172.1, from coordinate 6,940 downwards.
GGCCATCGACACGCCGGACGAGATGTCCCCCAACGCCCCGCGGATCATCACCGTCAAGATCCCGGTGGACAAGATCGGTGAGGTCATCGGCCCCAAGGGCAAGATGATCAACCAGATCCAGGAGGACACCGGCGCCGAGATCACCATCGAGGACGACGGCACCATCTACATCGGTGCCGCCGACGGCCCGGCCGCCGAGGCCGCCCGCGCCACGATCAACGCGATCGCCAACCCGACCATGCCGGAGGTCGGCGAGCGGTACCTGGGCACGGTCGTCAAGACCACCACCTTCGGTGCCTTCGTCTCCCTCATGCCGGGCAAGGACGGCCTGCTGCACATCTCGCAGATCCGCAAGCTCGCCGGTGGCAAGCGCGTGGAGAACGTCGAGGACGTGCTCGGCGTCGGCGCCAAGGTGCAGGTCGAGATCGCCGAGATCGACCAGCGCGGCAAGCTCTCCCTCGTCCCCGTGATCGAGGGCGAGAACGACGACACCGCCGACGAGACCAAGGACGAGTCCGCCAAGTGACGTCCCGTAGTACACGGAAGACGGCCCGCACCTCCTCGGAGGGGCGGGCCGTCGCCCGTACCCAAACGCTTCTCAAGGGCGAGAACGGCATCGGCACGGTCCGCAGGACCACCCTCCCCGGCGGCCTCCGCGTCGTCACCGAGACCCTGCCGTCCGTCCGCTCCGCCACCTTCGGCATCTGGGCCAACGTCGGCTCCCGCGACGAGACCCCGACGCTCAACGGCGCGACCCACTACCTGGAGCACCTGCTCTTCAAGGGCACGGCCAAGCGCAGCGCGCTCGACATCTCCGCCGCGATCGACGCGGTCGGCGGCGAGATGAACGCCTTCACGGCCAAGGAGTACACGTGCTACTACGCGCGTGTCCTCGACACCGACCTGCCGCTGGCCATCGACGTCGTCTGCGACATGCTCACCGGGTCCCTGATCGACCCGGCGGACGTGGACGCCGAGCGCGGGGTGATCCTCGAAGAGATCGCCATGACCGAGGACGACCCCGGCGACTGCGTGCACGACCTGTTCGCGCACACCATGCTGGGCGACACCCCCCTCGGCCGCCCGGTCCTCGGCACCGTCGACACGATCAACGCGCTCGGCCGCGACCAGATCGCGCGCTTCTACAAGAAGCACTACGACCCGACCCGTCTCGTCGTCGCCGCCGCGGGCAACGTCGACCACGCCAAGGTCGTCCGCCAGGTCCGCGCCGCGTTCGACCGGGCCGGCGCGCTGTCCCGTACGGACGCCGTGCCCGTCGCCCCCCGCTCCGGCTCGCGGACCATCCGCACCGCCGGCCGCGTCGAGGTGCTGAACCGCAAGACCGAGCAGGCGCACGTCGTCCTCGGTATGCCCGGCCTGGCCCGCACGGACGACCGCCGCTGGGCGCTCGGCGTGCTCAACACGGCGCTCGGCGGCGGTATGAGCTCCCGCCTCTTCCAGGAGGTCCGGGAGAAGCGCGGCCTCGCCTACTCGGTCTACTCGTACACCTCGGGCTTCGCCGACTGCGGCCTCTTCGGCGTCTACGCCGGCTGCCGTCCCAGCCAGGTCCACGACGTGCTGCGGATCTGCCGGGACCAGCTCGACCTGGTCGCCTCGGAGGGCCTGTCCGACGAGGAGATCGGCCGCGCGATCGGCCAGCTCGCCGGTTCCACGGTCCTCGGCCTGGAGGACACCGGCGCGCTGATGAACCGCATCGGCAAGAGCGAGCTGTGCTGGGGCGAGCAGATGTCGGTCGACGACATGCTGGCCCGCATCTCGGCCGTCACGCCGGACGAGGTGCGCGCGGTGGCCCGTGACGTGCTCGGGCAGCGCCCCTCGCTGTCCGTGATCGGCCCGCTGAAGGACAAGCAGGCCGCACGTCTGCACGAGGCCGTTTCCTAGCCTCACCGCTGAAGTCCTAATGTCACCGCTGAAGGAAGCAGGAACGATGAGCAAGCTGCGCGTGGCGGTCATCGGGGCCAAGGGCCGTATCGGCTCCGAGGCCGTCCGGGCCGTCGAGGCCGCCGACGACATGGAACTGGTGGCCGCGCTGGGCCGGGGCGACGACCTGGAGGCGCTGACCGCCGCCGGCGCCCAGGTCGCCGTCGAGCTGACGCACCCCGACGCCGTCATGGACAACCTGGAGTTCTGTGTCCGCAACGGCATCCACGCCGTCGTCGGCACCACCGGCTGGACCGAGGACCGCCTCGCGCGGCTCCGCTCCTGGCTCGACGCCTCCCCGTCGACCGGTGTGCTCATCGCGCCGAACTTCTCCATCGGCGCCGTCCTGACCATGGCCTTCGCCCGCCAGGCGGCCCGGTTCTTCGAATCGGTCGAGGTCGTCGAGCTGCACCACCCGAACAAGGCGGACGCCCCCTCCGGCACCGCCACCCGCACCGCGCAGCTGATCGCCGCCGCACGGCGCGAGGCCGGGTGCCCCCCGCAGCCCGACGCCACCACGACGGCCCTGGACGGCGCGCGCGGCGCCGACGTCGACGGGATCCCCGTCCACTCCGTCCGGCTGCGCGGCCTGCTGGCGCACCAGGAGGTGCTGCTCGGCGACACCGGCGAGACGCTCACCATCCGGCACGACTCGCTGCACCACAGCTGCTTCATGCCGGGCATCCTGCTGGGCGCCCGCCGGGTGCCGGCGACCCCGGGGCTGACCTTCGGCCTCGAACACTTCCTGGACCTGGGCTGATCGACGATGCGCGCGAAGATCGTCTACTGCGGGCTGGCCGCCGTCCTGGTCGTCTACTTCGTCCTGGTCGGCAGCCGCGGCGTCATGCTGATCGAACAGGGCACGGCCATCACGGTCGCCTTCGGCATCGCCGTCCTGATCCTGCCGTTCATCGGCGCCTGGTTCCTCTACCAGACCACCAAGTTCGCGCGGGACGCCAACCGGCTGGCGCGCGAACTGGAGGCCGAGGGCGGGCTCCCCGTCGACGAGCTGGAGCGGACCCCGAGCGGCCGGGTGGACCGGGACTCGGCGGACGCCGTCTTCGCCCGCCGCCGGGCCGAGACGGAGGCCGCGCCGGAGGACTGGCGGAGCTGGTTCCGGCTCGCCGTGGCCTACCACGACGCGCGGGACACCCCGCGCGCCCGCAAGGCCATGCAGCGGGCGATCGCGCTGCACGACGGGAAGCCGGTGCGCCCCGACGCGCGCTGAGGCGGGCGCAGCCGCCCGCTGGGGCACGGAAAGCCGGAGCACGGAAAAACGGAAAAGGGGCCCGGTCGACATCGACCGGGCCCCTTTCGAGTGGTTCGGGCGAACCGTCCTCAGCGGTTGGACGCCTGCGAGCTCTGCGAGTGCTGGGTGTGCTGCGAGCTGGTGTCCATCGCGGGCAGGCCGAACAGAAGCGCTCCGACCAGCCCGGCGGTGACCGTCAGCCCCATCAGCACCCGCCCGACGATCTGCGAGCGGCTGGCGCGCTGCGGCGGCGGCGTGATGTTGCTGCGATACCGCTCGGCTTCGGCGACGAAGGCGAACGGTACGGGCTCTCGCCGGCGGAACATGTTGGGCTCTCCTAGGAACCTTGAGGTGACTGTCACCCGTAAAGACGCTCGAACGCCCCTTTTGGTGCCCGATTTCTGTGACCTCTGTGAAAAATCTCAACCACCGGAGGCCCACCGGGCGGACGCCCCGACGCCGCCCCACCCACGCCGCCCCCTCCCCGAAGCCGCCGCGCCGCTCCGTGGCGCGGAACCGGGAGAGGGTCGGGCACCCGGCAGGCGGGTTGTCCGTATTGCGACCTTTCGACCTCTTCATTTAGGCTGAATAAACGGACCCGGCACTGTTTGAACCCCCGAGCAGGCAGTGCCGGGATCCATTGCACACTCCCCGAGGGAGTACCTCACGGTGAGCAACGAGTAGCGTGGCCCTCATGGCTCCGATCTCCACACCGCAGACGCCCTTCGGACGGGTCCTGACCGCGATGGTCACCCCCTTCACCTCCGACGGTGCCCTCGACCTCGACGGCGCGCAGCGGCTGGCCGCCCACCTCGTCGACGCGGGCAACGACGGCCTCGTCGTCAACGGCACCACCGGCGAGTCGCCCACCACCAGCGACGCGGAGAAAGCGCAGCTCGTACGGGCGGTCGTGGAGGCCGTCGGCGACCGGGCGCACATCGTGGCCGGAGCCGGCACCAACGACACCCGGCACAGCGTCGAGCTGGCCCGCGCCGCCGAGCGGGCGGGCGCCCACGGCCTGCTCGCCGTGACGCCGTACTACAACAAGCCCCCCCAGGAGGGCCTGCACCGGCACTTCACCACGATCGCCGACGCCACCGAGCTCCCGGTGATGCTCTACGACATCCCGGGCCGCAGCGGCACCGCGATCGAGACCGAGACGATGGTCCGGCTCGCCGAGCACCCCCGCATCGTCGCCAACAAGGACGCCAAGGGCGACCTCGGCGCCGCGAGCTGGGCCCTCAGCCGCAGCGGACTGGCCTGGTACTCCGGCGACGACATGCTGAACCTGCCGCTCCTGTCCGTCGGCGCCGTCGGCTTCGTCTCCGTGGTCGGCCACTTCGTCGCCCCCGAGCTGCGCGCCCTGCTGGAGGCCCACCTCTCCGGCGACGTCAGCAAGGCGACGGCGATCCACCAGCGGCTGCTGCCGGTCTTCACCGGCGTCTTCCGGGCCCAGGGCGTGATCACCACCAAGCGGGCGCTGGCCCTCCAGGGCCTCCCGGCCGGGCCGCTGCGCCTGCCGCTGGTCGAACTCGGACCCGAGCAGACCGAACAGCTCAAGCGCGATCTGGCGGCCGGCGGGGTAGAGCTCTAACAGAGGGCACGCCGACCGTCCGCGCCACCGCGCGACCGGCGGCCCGCAGACTTCACAACCGAATACCGCGGCATAGCCGATTCACAACTGAACAAGCGATCGACAACCGAACACCGGTAACCCATAACTGCAAGTGCACGAATGTCACGCGCGCCATGTGTCCCCGGGACATGTGGCGTGCGTGGTGAGGAGAGTCTTTTGAGTCACCCGCACCCTGAACTCGGTCCCCCGCCGAAGCTCCCCGAGGGCGGCCTGCGCGTCACGCCCCTCGGCGGTCTCGGCGAGATCGGCCGCAACATGACGGTCTTCGAGTACGACGGCCGTCTGCTGATCGTCGACTGCGGAGTGCTCTTCCCCGAGGAGGAGCAGCCCGGAGTCGACCTGATCCTGCCGGACTTCACGTCCATCCGGGACCGCTTGGACGACATCGAGGGCATCGTGCTCACGCACGGCCACGAGGACCACATCGGCGGCGTCCCGTACCTGCTCCGCGAGAAGCCGGACATCCCGCTGATCGGCTCGAAGCTGACCCTCGCGCTGATCGAGGCGAAGCTCCAGGAGCACCGCATCCGCCCGTACACCCTTGAGGTCGTCGAGGGCCACCGCGAGGCCATCGGCCCGTTCGACCTGGAGTTCGTGGCGGTCAACCACTCCATCCCGGACGCCCTGGCGGTCGCCATCCGCACCCCGGCCGGCATGGTGGTGCACACTGGCGACTTCAAGATGGACCAGCTCCCGCTGGACCGCCGCCTCACCGACCTGCCCGCGTTCGCGCGGCTCGGCGAGGAGGGCATCGACCTGCTGCTGTCGGACTCCACCAACGCCGAGGTCCCCGGGTTCGTCCCGCCGGAGCGCGACATCTCCAACGTGCTGCGGACGGTCTTCGCCGGCGCCCAGAAGCGCATCATCGTCGCCAGCTTCGCCAGCCACGTGCACCGCATCCAGCAGATCCTGGACGCGGCCCACGAGTACGGCCGCCGGGTCGCCTTCGTCGGACGTTCGATGGTCCGCAACATGGGCATCGCCCGCGACCTGGGCTACCTGCGCGTCCCGGCCGGCCTGGTCGTCGACGTCAAGGCGCTGGACGACCTGCCGGACGAGGAGGTCGTGCTGGTCTGCACGGGCTCCCAGGGCGAGCCGATGGCCGCGCTGTCCCGGATGGCCAACCGCGACCACCAGATCCGGATCGTCCAGGGCGACACCGTCATCCTCGCGTCGTCCCTCATCCCGGGCAACGAGAACGCGGTCTACCGCGTGATCAACGGCCTGACCCGGTGGGGCGCCAACGTCGTCCACAAGGGCAACGCCAAGGTCCACGTCTCGGGCCACGCCTCCGCGGGCGAGCTGCTGTACTTCTACAACATCTGCAAGCCGCGGAACCTGATGCCGGTGCACGGCGAGTGGCGCCACCTGCGCGCCAACGCCGAGCTGGGCGCCCTCACCGGTGTGCCGAAGAACCACATCGTGATCGCCGAGGACGGCGTGGTCGTCGACCTGATCGACGGCGCGGCGCGGATCGTCGGCAAGGTCCAGGCCGGCTACGTGTACGTGGACGGCCTCTCGGTCGGCGACGTCACCGAGTCGTCGCTGAAGGACCGCCGCATCCTGGGCGACGAGGGCATCATCTCCGTCTTCGTGGTCGTCGACTCCACGACCGGCAAGGTCGTCAGCGGCCCGCAGATCCAGGCCCGCGGTTCGGGTATCGACGACGCGTCGTTCAACGCCGTGGTGCCGAAGATCGAGGAATCCATCGCCAAGGCGGCCGCGGACGGCATCGCCGAGCCGCACCAGCTCCAGCAGCTGATCCGCCGCGCGGTGGGCCGCTGGGTCTCGGACCAGTACCGCCGGCGCCCGATGATCCTGCCCGTGGTCGTCGAGGTCTGACGGTCCCCGACGGTCACTGGTTGACGCCTCGTCAGCCGCACGGACGGCCGCTCCCGCCTCGATTTGCATCCGGGCGCGGCCGTCCAGTACGTTTACGGCTCCACCGCGACGGGAACCCTGTAGCGCTTCGGCGTGAGAGGGCCACCGGAAGGCGGTCGGAAAAGCCGACCGAATCGGATCTGATAAAGTCGGCACCGCCGGAAAGCGAAAGCGAGAAGGCGAAACCCCGCTCCAACAGGGGGCCGGAAACGGAATCCGAACCGGAAACGGAA